>DATFUW010000126.1:0-2311 GCA_035260605.1 Thermoanaerobaculia bacterium
GGCGCGGTGGGAAGCTGCTGAACAACGCCGGGCGCGTGATCAGCGTCTGCGCGCACGCGGCCACGCTCTCCGAGGCGCTGGCCAAGGCCTACCATGCCGCGCCGAAGATCCGCTTCGAAGGGGCGCGATACCGGCATGACATCGGCTATCGTGCCCTTGAGCAGCGGAAGCAGGCCGTGGGGGAATGACCTCCGCGCCGACCCTGACAGTCGATGAAACGCTTTGTCTGCATCATTCTGGGAAGTGATTCCGACGCTCCGGTGATGGTCGAGGCCTGCAAAGCGCTCGACGATATCGGCGTGGCGTACGAGATGAAGGTCGCCTCGGCGCACCGCAGTCCCGATCGGACCCGGCAGATCGTCACCGAAGCCGAACGCGACGGTGCCGCGGCGTTCATCGCCGGCGCCGGAATGGCGGCGCATCTTCCGGGCGTCGTGGCTTCGTTGACCACCCGTCCGGTCATCGGAGTGCCGCTGAGCGGCAGCGCGCTGCAGGGTCTCGACGCGCTGCTGGCAATCGTTCAGATGCCGCCGGGAATCCCGGTGGCCACGGTGGCCATCGGCGGGGCGCGCAACGCCGCCGTCCTCGCGGCGCAGATCATGGCTACAGAAGATCCGGCGCTGGCCGGGCGTTTGAAAGAACAGCGCGCAGCGATGGCCGCCGCGGTGGCTGAGAAGTCGAAGAAGGTCGAACGCTCGACGCGATGATTGGCGCCTGACGGCCAGCCGCGATTTCGTATGCACGACCACGCCCCCGCGAAAAACGTCTCCCGAAAGCTGCTCATCGCTTCGATGGCCACGATCGCCTTCGTGGTCGTCGAGCTGGGCATCGGGATCGTCGCCAATTCGCTCGCCCTGATCGGCGATGCGTTCCACAACTTCACCGACACGCTGGCCCTCCTGCTGGCGCTCTTCGCCGTGCGCATGGAGCGCAAGCCGCCGAATCCGGTGAAGTCGTATGGCTACCACCGCACCGGCGTGGTCACAGCGTTCGTCAACGCCGGCACGCTGGTGGCCTTCACGGTCTTCATCTTCGCCGAGGCCGTCGAACGGTTGCGCGTTCCCGAACGGGTCGATCCGCGGTGGATGCTGATCACCGCCTCGGTGGCCATCGCCCTCAACGGCGGGATCACCCTGGCGCTGCGCAGGGACCGCGAATCGGACCTCAACATCCGCAGCGCCGTGCTGCACATGATGGGCGACGCCGTCTCTTCGGTCGGCATCATCGTCGCCGCCGTGCTGATCCGCGAGACGGGGATGCAGTTCTGGGATCCGGCGATCTCGATGATCATCGGCCTGATGATCCTCTGGAGCAGCTGGGGCGTGCTGAAGGAAGCGCTGAACCTCCTGCTGGAGGGGACCCCGGAAGGGATCGACCCCGAGGCGGTGACCCGCTCGCTCGCGGCCATCGACGGCATTCACGGCGTCCATCACCTGCATATCTGGGCGCTCGGCCCCTCCCGCCCTGCCCTCTCGTGCCATCTGCTGGTCGGCGATGTGCCGGTGAAGACGACCGGACGCCTGCTCGATTGCGTCAACAGCATGCTGGAACACGAGTACCGCATCGCGCATACGACGATCCAGTTCGAATTCACCAGTTGCGAGGTCGACGATCCGTACTGTGTTCCGAGCGACGTCTCGGAACACGCGCAGTGACCGGCGAGCGGGACCCGCACCGCGGCCCCGTTCAACGTTCGGCGCGCCGGGTTCGTATCCCGTGCGAATCCAAGGAGGGACCATGAAGAAAACCGCCATCTACACCGCCACCATCGTCGGGCTCGTGGTGCTGCTCGCCGCGCCATTCGCCTTTGCCCAGCGCGGACGGGCCATGCACGGCCAGGGCTTCGCCGGCCCGGGGATGGGAATGATGTTCGGTCACCTGCAGCACGCCCAGCAGGCACTCGGGCTGAGCGACCAGCAGGTCTCGGACATCAAGACCATCTTCCAGTCGCTGCGCGAGCAGAACGCGCCGTACCGCCAGTCACTGCACAGCGGGATGCAGCAGATCGCACAGACCCTCATCGCCGATCCGAACAATCTCTCGGCGGCGCAGGCGCTGATCGACCAGCAGACCGCAGCCGAGCGGACCGTGAAGACGAACACGCTGAATGCCGTGTCGAAAGCACTCAATGTGCTGACTCCCGATCAGCGGACAAAGCTTGGGACGTTCGTCCAGCAGCGGATGAACCGCTTCCAGCCGAAGTAATCCGATGTCCGGAAGTGACGCCATCCTCGGGGGCCCCGCCGAGGCCCCCTTTTCCGTGCTCGGTCGGTTACTGTTGACCGTGCAGGCGGAGGACGAGCGCACGGCC
>DATFUW010000127.1:0-3414 GCA_035260605.1 Thermoanaerobaculia bacterium
CGACGTGCCACGGTGCCGGACGGACGATGTCGCGCACGCGCGCCCGGCAGCAGATCGAGGCGGGCGAACTGCGGGCCCGCCTGAAGCAGGCGGGGATCGTCGCCGAAGCCGGATCGTCGAAGGGGCTGGTCGAGGAGGCCCCCGAGGCCTACAAGGACATTGACGCCGTGGTGGACATCGTCGACCGTGCCGGGATCGCCCGCAAGGTCGCGCGGCTCGTACCGGTGGGCGTGGTCAAGGGTTGATCGCCGCGTTTCGCAGCGCCGCTCAACAATCACAAATGCGTTGTGACGCAGCGCGCTGCCTGCGAATCCTCGAGGCGCGCACTCTGCAGTGCGGGAGGCCCCGTTCCATGGACGAACCGCTGGTCCGGCAGATCATCGCACCGGTCGACACGCTCGACACCTCGAAACAGGCGCTTGCTTACGCGCGCCTATTTGCGGACCATTTCGGAGCAAAGATCACGCTCCTGCACGCCGAAGACGTCCCGATCCCGTTCGGGACGCTCGACCCACTCACGGCGTACGAGCCGCTCACGGCGGCTGAGGAGGGTGAGATCGCGGAGCAAATCCGCGTGTACGCGGCCGACCGGCTTGCGGGTGAGCCATTCGACGTTCTCGTCGTTTCCGGCCACCCGGCGAGGGTCATTGCCGCGGCGGCACGCAAGCGCGGCGCGGATCTGATCATCATGGGCACCCACGCGCGCCGCGGCTGGCGCCGGGCACTGACCGGCTCCGTTGCGGAAACCGTCCTGCGAACGGCGGCCTCCCCTGTTCTCGTCGTTCCCCTGCTCGCCGCGAGCGGCACCGCGACGCCGCGGATCACGCGCATCGTCTGTCCGATCAACTTCAGCGACGTGGCGCGCGACGCACTCCGCACGGCGACGCGCATCGCCGGACAGTTCGGCGCGGAGCTGATCGTGGTCCACGTCTCCGAAGGATTCGGCGACTGCGACTCGCAACTCGACAAACAGTTCCGGACCTGGGTGGGAAGCGACATCGGAAAGATCGGCAGCGTGCGGGAGCTCATGCTGCGCGGTGGCGCGGCAGAACGAGTCCTCGATTGCGTCGAGGACGTCGACGCCGACCTCCTGGTCATGGGGACGCAGCAGAAACGTTTCTCCAACGAGACGGTCATCGGCTCGACCTCGGAGCGGCTGCTGCGCTTCTCCAACGTGCCGATCCTCACCGTCGTCCGTGCCCTGGCGCGGCTCACGATCGAAGAGCCCGTTCCGGTGACCCCCGCATTCGCGTGAAGCGGCGGTGCGGGTCGCGTAGGATACGTCCCGCATGCCGCTCGTGCGCGTGAGCAATCTCTCAATCACCCTCGACCAACGGCCGATCCTCCGCGACGTGAACTTCGAAGTGGACGAAGGGGAAGCGGTGGCCATCATCGGTCCGAACGGGTCGGGAAAGACCGTACTGGTCAAGGCGATGCTCGGCATCCTGCCATACGAGGGTGAGATCGTCTGGAATGGCGCGGTGACCCGCGGCTATGTCCCGCAGAAGATCGACGCCGACCGCAGCGTCCCGCTGAACGTGCGCAACCTCCTCGAATCGAAGGCCGCGGTCATCGGGCGCAGCAAGGCGGAGATCGCGGAGACGATCGGCCGCCTCGGCCTCACCGACGAGATCCTCACCACGCAGATCGGACACCTCTCCGGCGGGCAGTTCCAGCGCGCGCTGATCGCCTTCGCCCTCCTTGGCAATCCGCAGATCATCTTCTTCGACGAGCCGACGGCCTCCATGGATGAGCCGGGTGAGGAGCAGATGTATCACCTCATCCACCGCCTGCACGAGGACCTCCGCATCAGCCCCGTCGTCGTCTCTCACGATCTGACATTCGTCTATCGCTACGCCGACCGCGTGCTCTGTCTCAATCGGGCCGGGATCTGCTTCGGGCCGCCGCGCGGCGTGCTGACCGCCGCGGTCCTGACCCAGCTCTTCGGCCAGCGCGCGATCTACGAACACGGAGAGCACCTGTGACGCAGGCAAACACGTTCTCCGTCATTCTCGGCGTGGCCACGGCGCTCGTTTCGGGACTCGTCGGGAGCTTCGCCCTGATGAAGCGGATGACGCTCGCCGGCGACGTCGTCTCGCACCTCGCTCTGCCCGGCCTGGGACTCGCGTTTCTGTGGCACATCAATCCGCTGATCGGTGCCGCGGCCACGCTGGCCATCGGCATCGTCCTGATCGACGCACTGCAACGCCGCGGCGGGCTGGCCACCGAGACGGCCATCGGCGTCGTCTTCGTCGCCGCGCTGGCCATCGGCACGCTGCTCACGCCGCAGGAAGATCTCATCGATGCGCTCTTTGGCGGGTTCGGCGCCATCGGAGTCACCGGTTTCTCGCTGGGGCTCGCCGGATGCGCGGTCGTGCTGGTGACGATCTACCTGATCCGACACAAGCTCATCCTCATCATCTTCTCGTCGGACCTGGCGCAATCGGTCGGAATCCACGTCAGGCGGATCAACTTCCTCTACTTGGCCATCTTCGGTCTGACGATCCTGCTCGGCGTGCATTTCCTCGGCGCGCTGCTCGTGGGAGCGATGATCATCGTCCCAGCCGCCGTCGGCCGGCAGCTCGCCCGCACGCTCGATTCGTTCCTCCTGATCTCCTCCCTCGCCGGCATGCTCTCGGTCGGGACCGGCTTCGCCGTCGCCGGAATCTGGCATCTGGCCCTCGGGCCGACCATCGTCGGCGTCGCCTCGGCCCTCTTCACCCTAAGCCTCGCTGCGCGCGAAAAGGGGTCAGGTCTGTGATCCGTGATTTTCTACAGGACGTAGAAGCCCGGGTGTTTGAACCTCGAGTTTGCAAGCGATCCGCTGGCGAATCGCCCTTGCGTCGCCGAACGAGTCAATTTTGCTTCGCGGCATGAACGAGGCGATTGCGCCCTGCGAGAAAGCGATTGCGGATCCGTCGCGCCTGGCAAATCACGGATCACAGACCTGACCCCAACGGGCAGACCAGCACTGGCACGGGCGAGTTGCGCAACACGCTCGCGGTGTTGCTGCCGACAGGAATCCGATGCGCCAGTCCGCGCGACCCCATGACCACGATCTGCGGCCGATAAGTATGGATGGCGTGGAGGATCTCTGCATCGGCGATTCCCCGCTTGATGGCGTGCGTGAAGGGGACGCCGGGCGGCACGCGCACCTGCGCGAATTGCCCGCGGATCCACCGCAGCAGCGCGCGATGGACTTCTGCGTCCGAGCGGAAACCGTGCAGCTGCGCCTTCAGCGCGGCGCGAAGATCGCTCACGTCGAGCACGGTCAGGAACCGCATGCGGGCATCGAGCTGCTTCGCCAGCGCACCGGCGATCTTCGCCGCTTCGAGCGACTGCGCCGAGAAATCGATCGGGACCAGAATGCGCCGAATCATCGTCCAGGGGTCAGGTCTGTGATCCGTGCTTTTC
>DATFUW010000128.1:0-10472 GCA_035260605.1 Thermoanaerobaculia bacterium
CAGTCGCCGGTCCACCATCCGACGACCGCGGTGGTGAGCAGCCCGTTGGCAACGCCGTTGCCCAGTCCGACGAGCGCTTCCTTCCAGATCGCGCGCCATCCATTCATCCACTCGATCTCGCCGAGCGCCAGGCCGCGCACAAATACCGTGAGCGTCTGCGTACCGGCGTTTCCGCCCATGCCGGCGACGATCGGCATGAATACCGCGAGCGCCGCCCACCTGGCGATCGTTCCCTGGAACCAGCTCACCACCCATGACGCCAGAAACGCGGTCACCAGATTGATCGCCAGCCAGGGGAAGCGCATCTTGAACGACATTGCCGCGGGCGTGGTCACACGCTCTTCGGCAGCCACGCCGGCGAGGTGCAGCAGGTCTTCCTCGGCCTGCTCCTGGATGACATCGATCACGTCGTCGACCGTCACTACGCCGACGAGGCGGTTCTGCAGATCGACGACTGGAACGGAGAGCAGGTCGTACTTGGAGACGATCTGCGCGACCTCCTCCGGCTTCGAATCGATCTGCACGCGGACGACGGTCTGCACCATCATGTCGCGCAGCCGCATCGTCGGCTCGGCGAGGATCAGGTTGCGCAGCGAGAGCACTCCGGTGAGATGCCCCTCGGTATCGGTGCAGTAGACGTAGAAGAAGCTCTCCTTGCGCGGATAGTGGCGGATCGCTTCGATGGCCTGGGCCACGGTGATCTCCTGGTCGAGCGCCAGGAAGTCGGTATTCATCAGCGCGCCGGCGGTCTCCTCCTCGCCCTCGAGGAGCGATTCCAGCTTAGCGCTCTGCGTGCCGCCGAGGAGTGCGAGGATGCGCTGGCGGCGCTCCTCGTCGAGGCGGTCGAGCAGGTCGGCGGCATCGTCCGGGGCCGAGGAACTGCAGATCGATGCGACCGAGGCATCGTCGAGGGTGTCGAGGACCTCGCGCAGGTCGGCGCCGTCCAGCTCGAGCAGGACGCGCGCGGCCTTCCCGACCTCGATCAGCAGGGAGAGGACGCGCCTGCGGTCCTCCTCGATCAGTAGCGGCAGCACCGGCGCGAGGTCGGCGGGAAGGGTCTTGTCGATCACCTTCCGGAGCTGCGGATAGGCCCCGTGCCGCAGCAGGTTCTTCAGTAGCTGCTGGTATGAACGAGCCGTCGGCGTTTGCGGAGTTGCGGCGGGCGGATTCACGTTCGGATCGTACCCGGTTTACAATTTCCCGGCCATGACCACGACGATCGAGACTCATCCTCAGACGAGCGGGGCGGACGACAAATCCCTCAAGCGCCAGTTCGTCAATTTCATGTTCTTCAAAGCCGACCGCGCGCTCCGGCGGGAGAGCGCTGATTTCAAGCTGCAGGCGAAACGGGAGTTCGCCGAAATCGTGCGACGCTACGACGGGCCGATGATGCTCCTCCCCTACTCGAACGTCGGCCTGAAACCGAACGTCGATTTCATGCTCTGGCGCATCAGCTTCGAGGTCGAGCCGCTGCAGCAGATGGCCGCCGAGATCAACAAATCACTCCTGGGACGCTATCTCGACATCCCCGTGTCGTACCTGGCGATGACCAAGCACTCGCAGTACGTCTCCGAACACGTGCACGAGGGGCAGGAAGGGCGGCGGCTGCGGATCGTCCCCGGCAAGCGGCCGTATCTGTTCGTCTATCCATTCGTCAAGACACGCGACTGGTATCTGCTTCCCCAGGCCGAACGGCAGCGGATCATGAACGAGCACATCGCCATCGGGCACAAGTACCCTCGGGTGAAGATCAACACGACGTATTCATTCGGACTCGACGACCAGGACTTCGTGGTGGCCTTCGAGGCCGACAAGCCGGAGGAGTTCCTCGATCTGGTGCAGGAGTTGCGCGAGACGGAGTCGTCGAAGTACACCGTGCGCGACACTCCGATGTACACCTGCAGGCGAGGGGCGATCGAGGAGATCCTCGACTCGCTGGCGTAGTGACGGGCGGCTCCTGAAGAGCCTCACACCTCGGCGCGCAGCGCGCGTTCGGTCAGCATCCACATCCACATCGTCGCGGCGATCGCCGCGACGATCAGTCCGCCGCCGAGCGTGGCCATGGTCGGACGGATTCCGCGGTGCTCGGCCAGGATGCCGCCGAGAAGGTTTCCGAATGGCAGGAAGCCGGAGAAGGCGAAGGTGTACATGGCCAGCACGCGGCCGCGCAGGGCGTCGGGGACGCGCTGCTGGATCGACGTGTTGCAGAGTGCGATCGATACGACCATCGAGGCGCCGCAGATCACCAGCAGGGCGAACACCGGCGCCTGCTGGCGTGTGAACCCGACGGCGGCGAGGCCGATCCCGAACGTAGCGAGGGTCACCAGGATCGCCGGGAGCATGCGCTGCGGCGCGGGCATCCGCACCGACAGAAACAGCGATCCGGCGAGCGCCCCCGCGCCGACGCCGCTCATCAGCAGGCCGAGCCCGTGCGCGTCGTTGCGGAACAGCGTCCGGGCGATCATCGGCATCAGATTGAGATACGGATACCCCAGCAGGCTCGAGGCGGCGACGATCCCCAGCAGCAGCATGATCAGCCGGTCGCGGCGTACGTAGCGGAAGGCCTCGGCGAGATGCGAGAGCATGGCCGCGCCGCCGGGGTGCCGCAACTGCCGCCGGCGCGTGATGCCGAGCGCCCAGATCAGCGGCAGGAACGAGAGCGCGTTGAGAAAGAAACACCAGAACGGCCCGGTCAGCGAAAGCGACACGCCGGCGATCAGCGGCCCGATGGCGCGCGAGAGGTTGAACTGCAGCGAATTCATGGCGATGGCGTTCGGCAGGCGCGTCCGATCATCGAGCAGATCGACCACCATGGCCTGATACGCCGGACCGGAAAACGACATTGCCACTCCGGTCACCACCGCCGTGGCGATGATCTGCCACACGGTGATGTGCTTCGTGAAGATCATGACCGCCAGAAAGAGCGCGGCGAAGGTCTGCACCCATTGCGAGGCGACCACGATCTTCCGCCGGTCGAACCGGTCCGCCACCACCCCGGCGGGAATCATCAGGAAGAACATCGGGATGCTGCTGGCGAAGCCGACGAAGCCGAGGAGAAAAGGGGAATCGGTCAGGCGATAGACCAGCCAACCCTGGGCGATGGTCTGCATCCAGGAACCGATGTTCGACACGAATTGTGTCGACCAGAAGAGGCGGTAATCCCGCTCGTGAAAGGCCTCGAACGCCATACTGCTTCGGGTTAGGATGGACCCGGCAATGTTCGAACAGGAACGCAGGAAAGGGGAGCGGTTAATCCTCACCCCGCCCATCGAGGGGAGCGTCGAGGATCGCAACGTGCGGATGGTCAACATCGGCCCCCTGGGCATCACGGTGGAGCACGAGGAGCCGATCGTTGGGGGACCCAAGCAACTCCGCTTCCAGTGGGACGGAGAGCAGATCGTCGTCGACTGCACGGTGGTGCACTCGAAACAGATGGCCAACATCTTCACCACGGGCCTGACCTTCGTGGGCGGCGAGCCGCCGGCCGTCAAACGGGTCATCGAGATGCTGGCCGACCGCGACGAACTGGAACGCCTGCGCACGCTGGTCGAGGCCTCGAAACTGATCAACTCATCGATCGAGCCCGATGCGCTCTTCGACTCGATCCTCACCGTCGCGCGGAACGAGCTGCACGTCGAACGTGGGACGCTCTACTTCGTCGACGAGCAGAAGCATGAGATCTGGACGAAGATCGCCGGCGAGCTCTCGAACCAGATCCGCATGCCGATCGGCAAAGGGCTCGCGGGCACCGTCGCCGCGACCGGCGAAGCGGTCATTCTCCACGACGCCTACGCCGATCCGAGGTTCGACCGCTCGATGGACCAGAAGACCGGCTACCGCACGCGGTCGATGCTCTGCGTGCCGATCCGCAACCGCCAGCAGAAGATCGTCGGCCTGCTGCAACTGCTGAACAAGACGGACGGCGCGTTCGGCTCGGGCGACCTGGAGTTTCTCAACGGGATCTCCGACCACATGGCCATCGCCATGGAGAACGCCACGCTGCACATGGAACTGCTGGAGAAGCAGCGGATGGAAGAGGAGCTGCGCCTGGGACGCGAGATCCAGAGCCGGCTCCTTCCGCAGCCGCCGATCGACGTCGTCGACACCGAGCTCGCCGCGCTCAGCCTCCCCTGCTACGAGGTGGGAGGTGACTACTACGATTTTCTCGAACTGCCGGACGGCGAGCTGGGGCTGGCCATCGGCGATGTCTCCGGGAAGGGGGTCTCCGCGGCGCTGATCATGTCGTGCGTTCAGGCGGCGCTGCGCGTCGCCGCGCCGATCGAGGACGACCTCGCGCGCCTCGTGCAGCGGCTCAACGCTTTGATCTATCGCAGCGCGCGCGGCAAGAAGTACGCGACGTTCTTCTTCGCGCGCTACACGCCGACGAGCGGTCTGCTGCGCTACGTCAACGCAGGGCACAATCCGCCGTTCTTGGCCACGAAGGAAGGTCTGGAGGAGCTGTCGTCGACCGGAAAGCCGATCGGCATCCTCCCCGACTCGACCTATCACGAGCGAGCGGTGGAAATCCCCCCCGGCGCGACGCTCTTCCTCTACACCGACGGGCTGAACGAGGCCTGCGATCCGGATGAGGAGGAGTACGGATACGACCGCCTGCGCGCGCTGTTCACCTCCGAACATCTGGCCGGCGTGGCCGAGGTACCCGGACGGGTGCTCAAGAGCGTGACCCAGTTCGAGCGCGGCGTCCGCGCCGCAGACGACAAGACCATCGTCGTCCTGCGGCGCGTGTAAGGTCGCCGCGTTGTCGCGCTACATCCCTCCGTAGAACACCGGATCGCCCGATCGGTTGTCCACCACCGAGCCGTAGGCGAAGAGCTGCGGGCCGCTGTCGGTGTGTGCGTGCAGCGTCACCGAGCCGAGCGAGGCGACGTCGACGCCGGGGAAGAGCGCGGCGAGCGAGATCTGCACCTGCGACTTCGGCGCGAGCTGCACGATCGCGCTGGCGATGGTCTGGCCCGACGACGACAACAGCGTCGTCTGCACGGGCATCGCCGCGTCGCCGCCGTTCACGAATCCGACGTTCGAACGGAATGCGCCGTCGGAGCGCAGGCCGGGAATGTCGGCATCGGAGGCGAACGAGCGCACCGGCTCGATGGCCTGCCCGTACGTGCCGCCGTTGCCCGGAGTGTAGGTCCGGCTGGCGATCACCGGCGCGGCCGCACCACTCCACGTCAGCTCCATGGCGCCGCTCCCGCTCGCGATGCTGAAGCGCGACAGGACGTCGGTCAGGACGACCGTCTGGTTCGGAAGGATGCTCACCGGAAGCGTCTGCGCGTTGCGATCGTCCGATCCGGCGGGAAGATAGTGAAGCGTCACTCCGATCGTCGTGGCGTTCGGATTGAACAGCCGGACATCGCTGCGCCAGAACGTACCGTTCGCGCCGGCGGCCCGGCCGACCGCCGGAATGACCGCGCGGGAACCGCCGGGAAGCGACCCCGCCTGCAGGTAGATCGGATCCTGCGTGTGGTTGTCAACCACAGAAGCATAGACGCTGATCGCGTTCGGCGCCGCGGCGATGGCGCGCATGGAGAGCGCGCCGTAGCCCCGTCCGGCCGCGGCTGGAAACAGCGCCGTCAGCGGCGTCTGCTCGAACGTGTCCGGCGGGACCGATACGGATCCGTTCCCGACGACACCGCCGATGCTGTCGAGCAGTTGGAGCGCGATCGAAACCGCGGAGTCGGAACGGTTCACGAGTCCGATGTTCGTGCGGAAATCGGTGTCGGATTCCAGCCCGGTGAGGAAGAGCGTCTGCTGCAGGTCGGCCGGATCGACGTTCGGAACGCCCTGGCCGTACGTGCCGCTGCTGCCGGTGGTGAAGGTGCGGCTGGTGACTTTCAGATTCGGCGTGCTCGAGGGGCTCGTGGCTTCGATCGAAACTGCGCCGGCGCCGCTCGGCATTCCGAAGATGTCGAGCAGCGCGTTGCCGAAGGTCAGCGACTGCCGCGGCGCGAGATAGAGCGGCCGTGTCTGCACGCTGCCTCCCGCGCCGGGAACGAACACGAACTGCCCGCTCGCCGCCTCGTTGCCGGCGTTGAAGATCGTCAGCTCGGTGCGCCACACCGATCCGCCCGCTCCGTCCGTCTGCGCCGTGACCGACACGAGCGAGCGCGCGGGAGCAAGCGGATTCACGGTCACAGGACGCGAGAATGCGCTCGACGAGACCGCATTGAAGACCGTCAGCGTGACCGTGTATGTGCCGGGAAGGGTGAACGCGTGGACGGGATTCTGCGCGTTGGACGTCGCGCCGTCGCCGAACTGCCATGACCAGGCCGACGGACTCCCGCTGCTCCGGTCGAAGAAGGAGATCGAGTCTCCGGCATTTGCCGGCGAGGGAGAGAGATCGAACGCCGCCTGGACCGCGGGCGCTGCCGGCGCCGCGGCGTTCACGGTCACGCCGTGCGCCGCCTGCGCCGTCCCGCCGCTGCCGGTGACGGTCAGGGCAACGGTGTAGATGCCGGCGGACGTGTAGACGTGGGTTGGATTGACGGCCCCCGACGTGGTCCCGTCGCCGAAGTTCCACAGGCGCGCGGTGATGCCGCCGCTGGACTGATCGGTGAAGGCGAAGGTCGTCTGACCGGCGGTGCCGACCGACGGCGAGACGGCGAAGGCGGCCACCGGCGCGGGCGCCGGCTGTGTCGTCGAACCGCCGAGGGTGACGGTCGCGATGTTCGAGGCCGCCGATTCACCGGCGGAGTTGTACGCCGTGATGTAGATGCGGTAGGCGCCGGCCGAGGCGCCGGTGATCGTGGCGCTGGTCGCACCCGCGCCGGCATCGCCGAGACGTGCAAATGAACTTCCGGACGGCGCGAAGTAGATCCACTGACCCGTTTCGTTCGTGGCGTTGTCACGCCACTGCAACACGATGTTCGGCCCGCTCACCGAGGCCCCGAGACTGCTGGGGGCGGCGGGGGCGGTGGCGGCGGGAGGGGGCGGCGGAGCGGTGGAGCCGCCGTTCGGATAAAGCCAGCGCGCGGCGAGCTGATCGTCGGGGCGCAACGTCGGTCCGCCCGGCGTCACCGAGGGATACATCAGCGCGGTCGGGTCGGAGCTGTGGCCGAAGCCCAATGTGTGCCCGAGTTCATGGGCGCAGATCTCCGCGAGCACCGAGCTCGACACGCCGCTCGACGGCGACACGCCGTCCTGGATCGTCAGGTTCGCCTCGACGATGTCGTAGGCGTGAAATGTCCCTTGTGTGTGCGTCGCGTCGGCGGTGAACGTGGAGGTCCAGTTTCCGCCCGAGGTCACACCGTTGAATCCTCCCTCGCCGACCACGCCGGAGCCGCTGAAGGTCCCGGCAATCTCCTGCAGGGGGTCGTTGAACAGGATTTCGTTCACGCCGTTCTGGCCGCTCAATCCGCCCGGAGCGCGCGTCTCCGCGCCGGCATACGTGTAGCGGATCAGTGCCGCCGAGTACCCGTCCCAGACGTTCATCGCCGTCTGCACTTCGCTGACGCCGCCGCCGCTGTACCCGGGCTGCGTACCGGAGCTGTACCAGTTCGCGGAACTGCCGTTTTCGAACGCGAACCAGCGGTAGATCGTCGGCTCGGAAAGCAGCGTGAAGTTCGCGGTGATGCGGCCGGAGCGGTCCGGCGCGAAATCGCGCTGCAGCGCCGGGTTCTCCATCCCGTAGTTCTTCAGTGCCGGACGCCCGGCGAGGTGGTCGAGGATGAACTGCTCGAACTCCGCGGCGTTACGCTGCACGTTGCGCGCGAGAATCGGACGAAACGCGGAATCGAGCAGCACGACCGGAGCGCCGGCGTCGTCGCGCTCCCAGACGCGCGTGCCGTCGAGCGTCCGCTGTTCACGGAACGTTCCCACGTAGAGATCGACGGTCTGGTAGTCTCCTCTCGGTGTCGGCGTCAGAAAGGCGAGCACGCGATCGCCATCGGCGTACTCCGGAGCGCCGAAGACCTTCGTGATGCGATCGCCGATCATCCCGCCGATCTCACGGATCGTCAGCGTGCCGGCGGCACTGCCCTTCAGCGTTCGGTCGACCGCGAGTGTGCTCTCGGTCCAAATCGTGCCGTTCCGGTCGATCGGAACCGACGAGACGACGGTTCCTTCGACGATCAGCGGCGTCTGATCAATGAGCTGTTCGTCCGTCGGAAGAATGATCGTGGTCGCAGATGCGGCCACTGCGAGAAACATCAGGACACACGTCAGCCGGTACACTGGGGAAGGTAGGGTCATAAGTTGGACTCGCTGAACAACGTCGAACGGGGCGGTGGTAATATGTTATTTCAAGTAAGCGTGACGCGCATCACATTTCTGCTCTGTGTCTTCCTCGTAGGCCTCCCCATCCAGGCCCAGATGCAGCACGCCGACCCCGTCGAGCAGTTCCTCATGCTCGAGAGCTCCGGCACCGCCCACGACCCGGCGGCGGTCCCCAGGCCGATGCTGATGACGGACTTCGAGGGATGGATGGTGATGTTCCACGGCCAGGCATTCGTCAACGAGGTCAGTGAGCGGGGCGCGGGCGGAGAGGACAAGTTCTTCTCCACCAACTGGATCATGGGGATGGCGGACCGCAAGCTCGGCGGCGGTCATCTGCTGTTGCGCTCGATGCTGAGCCTCGAACCGCTGACCATCGGGAAGCGCGGGTATCCCGAGCGCTTTCAGACCGGTGAGGGGCTGATCGACCGGCAGCATCCGCACGACTTCGTGATGGAACTGGCGGGGGAGTACGCGGTGGAACTCGCGCCGGGGACGATCGGATACGTCTATGCCGCGCCGGTGGGCGATCCGGCCCTCGGTCCAGTCGCATTTCCGCACCGCGCGTCGGCGGCGGAGATCCCGCAGGCGCCGCTGTCGCATCACTTGCAGGATTCGACGCACATCGCCTCGAGCGTGCTGACGATCGGAGTGCAGCAGGGCGAGCTTGGGCTCGGCGTCAGCGGCTTTCACGGGCGCGAGCCCGACCAGGACCGCTGGGACATCGACCGGGGGCCGCTCGATTCGTGGGCCGTGCGCGCCACGTGGGACCCGACGCCGAACGTCTCGGCGCAGGTCTCGACGGGAAACCTCCGCAATCCCGAACCGGAAGAGCCGGGCAACGTCCAGCGCACGACGGCCTCGCTTTCGGTTTCACGCGCCGGATGGTCGAGCAGCGCGATCTGGGGCTGGAACCACCGCTCGAACGGGAACACGAACGGATTCCTCGTGGAGAGCGTCTACCGGTTCAACGTCTCGAACGCCCTCACCGCGCGGCTGGAGATCGCCCGGAAGGAAGAGTTCGCGAACACGATCAAGGCGCTCACCGCGGGCTACACGAAGGACATCCTGCGTACGGACGAGATCCTCGGCGGCGTGGGCGGCAACGTGACGGTCTACGACGGCGCGAGCCCGAGTTACTTCCTGTTCGTGCGGGTCAGGAACCACTGAGCTTCGAGCCCTGCAGCTCGCGATTCCGTTCTCCCGCGTCGATGAATGCGAGCACCTCGCGCAATTCGCGGACCGTAGCGGCCGCCTTGATCACCATTCCGTGCTCGACCGGCGGCGCGACCGCGGTCCCGCGCACGGCGGGGATGAAGTGCACGCCGGTGATCCCGCACTGCTGCGCGCCGTGGACGTCCACATAAAGGTTGTCGCCGACGAAGAGCATCTCCTCGAACCGCACGCCGAGCGCACTGCGCAGCGATTCGAAGATCGAGCGCTGCGGCTTGCAGGCCCCGTGTTCGTTCGAAAAGATCATGGCGTCGAAGAGCGGCGCGAGCTCCAGCTTCTCCAGGATGCGGCGCAGCGCGTAGCCGGGCGTGCGTCCGGTGTTGCTGATCAGGCCGATGCGCAGATCGCGCTCCCGCAATGCGCGCAGCACCGCGTCCGCACCGGGGACCAGCGCGGGGAGCACGTCGACCGCGACCATGGCGTAGGCCTCCTCGAGCGTGGCGAGCGTCGACGGGCCGACCGAGGAAGGGTCGAGGTTCAGCCCCTCGAGGAAATGCTCGACCTGGCGGCGGCAGGGGACGTCGATGTCGCGCGACCAGTAGCGCTCCTGGCAGACATCCCAGCTGGCGCGGTAGGCGTGGTCGAGTTGCACCGCGCCGGCGGGGAACCCGCTGCGGGCCAGGATCGAACCCAGCCGCTCCAGCCGCAGCTCGCGGTGCGAGTGCGCGGCTGTGGGGTCATTGGTGATCAGTGTTTCCCACAGATCGAAGGCGATGGCGCGGTACATGGCGGATGGGGACGTGGCGGGCGGTCACTGCAGTTTCACGCGTCCGGCGAACCCGTCGTCGTACCCATGAAAATACTGCAGCGATTCCTCCGGATATTTCCAGCAGTAGTAGCCGCTCCCGCTGTCGAAATCGACGAGCCAGAGCCCCTTGACGTCGATGCCCAGAGCCATGACCGCGTCGGCCCAGCGGCTGACGATGGCCTGCGCTTCCTCGCGCGGGGCATCGCCGGCGAGGGCCTCGGCCTCGTTGACCGCCTCGGAAGTGAGACGCTGCACCTCAGGG
>DATFUW010000129.1:0-2575 GCA_035260605.1 Thermoanaerobaculia bacterium
TCGTGGAGGCGACGCGATACGAGTCGGTGGGTGACGAGCGGAGCTCCATCTGCATGGCGCTCGATTCCGCCGCCGCGGCACCGAACGGGGCATCGCCGTCGGTCGGATCGTCGACGCGATGGATGTTGCCCCGGAAGCCGAGCTGCCAGTTCTCGCCGAACCGGCTCTGCACGCCGAGATCGGTCTGGGCGAACGAGGCCGAGGCCTGCTGATCCACGCCGGTCATGGAAACCATTTCGCCGCGGATTCGCGCCGCGTCCTGGCCCTGTGAGGACGATACCGGGACGGCAGGAGGAGCCATGGCCAGATCGAGCTCGCGCAGGATGTCGGGAGGAAGCGATCCGCGGAGTTCCCAGATTTCCTGATTCGGGTTCTTGCGCGCATTCGCCTCGTCTTCGAGCCGGAGCGACAGGCGGACGTCGCTGCGCGTCGCGACGATCATGGCCATCGCCGGCGCGAAGCCCTGCTTGATGGCGATGATGCGATAGACGGCGGCCGGGAGCAGCGGCAGCGCGAACGCGCCGTTGGCCGCGCTGAACGTCTGCCTCGTTTCGAGCGTGTTCAGATTGAGAGCGATCACCAGCGCGCGTTCGACCGGGCGAGCGGCGTTCGTCACAACCCCGAGGATGTTCAGGCTCGCTGGCAGCGGCAAGGCATCAGGGCGTGCCGGCCCGGCCGCGGCGAGGATCAGGCATGAAAATGCGATTGCGCAAACCCGGCGCAAAGCTCCCTCCTACCGCAGGCGCGAGTCTACGGACGCGAGCCCATCAAAGTCAAACATCGCGCTTGGGAAAGGCCTGCAAAACCATCGCCGGCAGGCAGTTCCGTGTGAACAACTGGTGAACTGCAGGTGGCAATCTGCATGTCCGTCCGCCTACGCCTTGACCGCATGCACGCGCAGCAGGTTCGTCTTTGCGCGCTGGTAAATCGGCGACCCCATCAGAATCACGAGCCGGTCGCCCGGGGAAGCGATGTCGCGGCTCAGCAGGAACTCATCCACCCGTTCGACGATCTGCTCGTGAAACTCCCCCACCTCGCGCAGCACGAACGGCTGCACGCCCCACAGGATGTTCATCCGACGGGCGACGAGGGTCGACGGCGTGAGGGCGATGATCGGCTGCTGCGGGCGGAACTTGGACATCAGGCGTGCGGCGAACCCGGTCTGGGTAAAGACGACGATGAACTTGGCGTCGATCTGTTCGGCCGCGTAGTTCGCTGCGCCGGCGAGCGCGTCGGTGAATTCGTCGATCTCGGAGGTCTGGCGGAACGGCTCGCGCCGCTCGACGGGCCGCAACTCGCGGTTCTGTTCGGCGGCCAGGATGATTCTGGCCATCATGCGGACCGCGTCGACCGGGTAGAGGCCCGACGCGGTCTCGGCCGACAGCATGACGGCGTCCGAGCCGTCGAAGATCGCATTGGCCACGTCGGAGGCCTCGGCGCGGGTGGGACGCGAGCTGACGGTCATCGATTCGAGCATCTGTGTGGCGGTGATGGCGAACTTTCCCCAGCGGCTGGCGATCGCCAGGATCCGCTTCTGTTCGATCGGCACGGCCTCGGGCGGCAGCTCGACGCCGAGGTCGCCGCGCGCGACCATCACGCCGTCGCTGACTTCCAGGATCTCCTCGAGCGAGTCGATGGCCTGGGCCTTTTCCAGTTTGGCGACGACGCTGATCTCCGCTCCCCCGAGCGAGTGCAGCAGCTCGCGCAGCCCGGTGATGTCGCTCCGGCGGCGGATGAACGACGCCGCGAGATAGTCGAGCTGATGCTCCACGGCGAAGCGCACGTCGTCGCGGTCCTTCTCAGTCACCGCGGGAATCGACAGCTCCGAGTCGGGAAAGTTCATGCCCTTGCGCGACGAGATCGGCCCGCCGTGCAGGACGCGGGTGCTGACGTTGATCTCGTCGATCCCGGTGACGACGAGCTCCACGAGTCCGTCGTTGATCAGGATGCGCTGTCCGATCTGCACTTCCTTGGTCAGCGGCGTGAACGGCGTGGAGACCGTCGATGCATTGCCGAGCACCTCGGCGGTGGTGATAACGAACGCCGATCCAGTCAGCACCTGGACGACGCCGTCGACCTCGCCGATGCGCAGCTTCGGTCCCTGGATGTCGCCCATGATGGGGACGTACTTGCCGTGTTCGGTGGCCACGCGGCGGATGATGTCGATCAGCCGCAGGCGCTCGTCGGGCGTTCCATGCGAGAAGTTGAGGCGGAAGACGTCGACACCCGAGGTGAGGAGCCGCTGGATGGTTTCTTCGTCGCTGCAGGATGGGCCGATCGTAGCGATGATCTTGGTTCGTCGCATCGCGGCAGCCGGTCAGGAGGCGGCCAGCGCGGGCTGCAGCGACCGCCCGAGCACCTGCGCGATGGCATCGACCTCGCGCACGAGCTGCGCAAAGGCCTCGGGCAGGATGGCCTGAGGTCCGTCGGACAGCGCTTCCTCCGGTTTGTGGTGCACCTCGATCAGCAGCCCGTCGGCCCCCACGGCGATCGCCGCGCGCGACATCGGCAGGACCTTGTTCCTCTTTCCCGTCCCGTGGCTCGGGTCGACGAGCACCGGGAGGTGACTCGTCCG
>DATFUW010000130.1:0-5159 GCA_035260605.1 Thermoanaerobaculia bacterium
AGGCGATGTCCTGCACGCGCACGCCGAGGTCCGCGGCCTTGTCGCGGTCGATGTGCACGGCCAGCTCCGGCTTGCCGGCGATCAGGTTCGAGTCCGGATCGACCACGCCGATGCTCTGCATCTCCTTGAGCTTGGCCAGCAGCGTATCGGAGTATTTCTGCAGTTGATCCAGATTGGGACCGCCGATCCAGTACATGATCTCGGCGTTGACGCCGCCGCCGAAGGCGTTGACCGGCGCCACCGCCGTACGCAGGTTCAGGCGCGCATAGAGCGGCAGGATGTTCCTGCGAACGGCGGCCATGACCGCGAATTGGTCCTGCTTGCGCTGATCGACCGGCGTCATCTGCACGTAGATCGTCGCCAGGTTCTGCGTGACCTGCGGATCGTCGCCGATGCTGAGCACCGTGGCCTTCACCTCGGGCAGCTTGCGCACCCGCGCGGCAATCGACTCGGCGATGGTCTGCGTGGTCTGCAGGCTCGAGCCCTCCGGCGCCCGGACGGTCACCTGGAACTGCGATTCGTCGTCCTGCGGCAGGAAATTCTTGTTCACCACGATCATCAGCGGGACGGTCATGAGGAACGTGACCACCATGACGGTGACGACGACCCATCGGTGATGCATCGACCAGTCGAGCAGGCGCATGTACGTCGCTTCGACGTGGCTGTAGAAGCCCTTGTGCTCGCGATGGAGCTGCTCGTCCTTCTCGATCTCCTCGCGGCGCAGGAAGCGGCTGGACATCATCGGCGTCAGCGTGAAGCTCACCAGCAGCGACACGGCGATGGCGAAGGCCATGGTCACGCCGAACGAGTTCATGAACCGGCCGACGATTCCGGCCATGAAGGCCACCGGCAGGAAGACGGCGATCAGCGAGAGCGAGGTCGCCAGCACGGCCATGCCGACTTCGCGCGTCCCTTCGACCGCGGCCTGCTTGGCCGGCATCTTCTTCTGCTCGATGAAGCGGAAGATGTTCTCCAGCACCACCACCGCGTCGTCGATGACGATGCCCACGGCGAGCGTCAGCGCCAGCAGGGTGATGACGTTCAGCGTGAAGTTCTCGTAGCGCATGGTGGCGAACGTGGCGATGATCGAACTGGGGATGGCCACCGCGGCGATCAGCGTGGCCCGCGACTTCCGCAGGAACATCCAAATGATCAATGCCGCGAACACCGCCGCCACCCCGGTCACCGCGTTCATGGCGAAGTGCTCGTGGGCGATGGCTCCGAAGGCCAGGATCAGCGAGACCGGAACGATCAGCAGCGTCCGTCCCGACGGCACGGACAGAAAGATCCAGACGATCAGCGCGGCGAAGAGCGACCCCAGGAAAAGGTGCTCTTTCACCGCCTGCACCGCCGCGTTGATGTAGTCGGACTGGTCGCGCACCAGTTGCATCTGCCAGCCCTTCGGCAGGTCCTTGCGGATCTCGCCGATGCGGTCCTTCAGCGTGTTCACCACTTCGACGGTGTTCGTCCCCGACTGTTTGCGGATGAACATGACCACGGCCGGCTTGCCGTCGACCGAGGCGATCGTCTCCGGATCAGCCACGCTGTCTTCGATGCTGGCCACATCGCCGACCTTGACCACGTATCCGTTGTGCTCGGAAATGGGGATGTTGGCGAAGTCGGCCGGCTCCTGCACCCGGCCGTACGTCCGCAGCGTCAGGTCGCGCAGTCCCTGCTCCACCTTGCCGCCGGGAATCTGAACGTTCTGCGACTGCAGCGCCGCGACGAGCTGCGCGGTCGTCAGATTGACCGCCGCGAGCTTCTCCGTGTCGACCACCACGTTGATCTGCCTCGGGCGGCCGCCGACGATGGTCACCTGTCCGATGCCGCTGATCGACTCCAGCCGCCGCCGCAGCTTCTTGTCGGCGAACTCCGTGATGTCACGGATCGGTGCGGGACCGGAGAGGGCGATGGCCAGCACCGGAATCGAGTCCGGATCGATCTTCTGAATGATCGGCGGATCGGCGTCTTTCGGCAGATCGCCGAGGATGGTGTTGACCTTGTCGCGCACTTCCTGCGCCGCCACGTCGAGGTTCTTCTCCAGCACGAAGGTGACCACGACCTGCGACGTCCCCTCGGACGACACCGACTGGAGCTGGTCGATGCCGCTGATCGTGTTGACCGCCTCCTCGATTTTGTCGGTGATGTCGGTCTCGATCTCTTCCGGAGCCGCTCCGACCAGCCGGGTGGTGATGGTGATGGTCGGGATGTCGACCTTCGGGAAGCGGTCCAGTCCCAGCTCCTGATAGGAGAACCATCCCACCACGACCAGCGACAGCACGATGACGGTCGCGAAGACGGGACGGCGAACGCAGATTTCAGCAAGTTTGTGCATAGCGGCGTTCCTTTGTACGCGGGAACGGCACGGTGCGGCCCGTGCCCTACTGCATCGGCTCCATTTCCACCCTGGCGAACAGTCCCGGCCGGAGCCGGTTGTCCTTGTTCGCGAACTCCGTCTCCACGAAGAACGAACGCGTCGCGGGGTCGATCACTCCGCCGACCGTCGTCACCTTCCCCTCGAACACCACGCCGGGATACGGATCGGCGGTGGCTTTCACGAGCTGGCCGCGGTGCACGCGGGCAAGATCCTTCTCCGGGACGCGGAACCGCAGCTTGAGCGGCTGGGTCTGCGTGACGACGAGGGCCACGGTGTTGTCGCCGAGGCGCTGTCCGACGTTGGTGCGCTTCTCGGCCACCACGCCGTTGATCGGCGAGCGGAGGACCGAATCGGAGAGCTGCTGGCGGTAGATCGCCGCCTGCGCGAGCATCGACTCCTTCGCCGCGTGCGCCTGGTCGTAGGTGGCCTGCGTCCGGTCGAATGTCGCCTGCGGGATCGACTGTTTGGCGATCAGCTCTTTCTTGCGGGCGAGATCGCGCAGCGCGTCCTGCTCCGCCGCGGCGGCGCGTGCAGCATCGGCCTCCGCCTTCTGCAGATTGAGCCGCGTGTAGTCCGTCTCCAGCTCGAGCAGCGGGTCGCCCTCGCGCACCAGCGAACCCTCGTCGACGTAGAGCCGGCCCACCCGCCCCGGGATCCTGGCCGACAGCTCCGAGCGCACTGGCGAGATGAACTCGCCGGTGGCCACGATGGTGCCGGTCGATTCCGGTTCCGCCGCCGAAGCGTTCGCGGCGGGAGCAGGGGCGACGACCGCCGCGGCCACCGACTGCACGTCGGCGGGAAGCGACGGCGCCGCGGCGTTCTGCTGCGACGGGGCTTTCTTTCCCGCGCACGCGAAGGCGGCGAATGCGACGGACAACAGGACGAGACTGCCTTTGAGAGATCGGATCATCGCGTGACTCCCTGAGTGGCCGCCGGCGCTGGAGCACCCGCGGCGGTGCCGGCGGCCGGCAGGCCGACGGCGGATTTCAAAGCACCCGCGGCGTACCAGACGCGCAGTTGTGCCAGATCATGGTTGAGCGTCGCTTCCTCCACGGCGCGGCGTGCATCGGCCAGCGAGGTCTCCGAGGCCGCGAGGTCGAGCGAGGTCGCCTCCTGCGCGCGGTAGAGGTCGAATTCCTGCTGATACTCCGCCTCGGCCGCCGTGAGCTGCTCTTTGGCCAGTTGCAGCGAGGTCGAGGTCTGCTGCAGGTTCGACACCGCGGTGACCACGTCTTCGCGCGCCGCGGTCTGTGCATCCTGCAGCGCTAGACCGGCCTGGATCTCCTTCTCCCGCGCCTGGGCCACCTGCGCCCCCACGGAGCCCGACTGCCAGATCGGCACGGTGAAGCGGAACGCGCCGTAGCCGTACTTGTTCGTCGGAAAGGCCGACTTCTGATCGACGTAGCCGGCGTCGAAGGTGACCACCGGCAGGTAGGCGCCCTTCTGCTTCAGCACTTCGAGGTGCGCTGCCTTGACGTTGTTCCGCGCCAGGACGACGTCGGGGCGGCCGGTCTGCGCTTCGGTCACCAGCGCCTGCTCCTCCGGCATCGAAGGAAGCGGCTGCTGCGGGCGCTCCACGGCCAGGGCGCCGGTGAGGTCGAGGTCGGCGCGGAGGCGGCTGACGGCCTCCACTCGGTTCTGCTCCGCGGCGGCCAGCTGCCGTTGCGCGTCCTTGATCGCGGTCTGCGCGCGCAGCACGTCGACTTTCGTCACCTCGCCCGCCTCGTAGAAGGCGTTCGCCTGATCGAGGCGCCGCTGCGCCAGGGCGATGTTCTGCTTCTCGATCTCCATGCGCGCGTCGGCGTCGACCGCGGCCAGGTAGTTCGAGGCCACGCGCAGCAGCACGGCGTCCTCCGTCCCGAGCACGCTCTCCTGCGCGTTCTGCACGCCGATCTTCGCCTGCCCGTACGCGCGCTGCTCGCGCAGGCCGGCGAACACCGGCTGCGAGAGAACGACGCGGTAGTTCCAGTCGAACGACGGCAGGATGATGCGGCTGTCGGACCCGGAGCCGAAGGTCACCTCCTTGCTGTTCTTGATCGTGCTGCCGGTGGCTCCGATCTGCGGCAGGATCGACGAGAGCATCTGCTTTCTCGCCTCGTCGGCGACCGCGAGCTGAGCGCGCGAGCTCTCGATCGTGTTGTTGACCTCCAGCGCGCGCGAGAGCGCGTCGTGGAACGTCAGCCTGGTCTGCGCCGCGGCCGGAAGGGCGGCGAAGCAGACTGCCACGAAGACGAATCGTTTCACTGTCGAATCCCCTCGAGAATCACTCCGGCGATCAGGTCGATGTCCTCCTGCTCCGGCGGCGGCTCTTCCTGCAGTACGCGCTCGATCACGATCGCGTCGCTCCCTTCGATGAGGAACAACGCCAGGCGCGTCGGATCCATCGTCCGGATCTCGCCCCGCTCCATCGCCTGCCGCAGCACCGCCGCCATCCGCTCGATGCGCGCGCGGTAGCGCGGCTCGCACGTCCGCTTCTGCCGCCCCTCCGGGCGGCGGAGGGAAATGTACAGGCGGAAGAACTCGCGATGCTCGCGGAAGAACCCGATCTCCGCGCTCAGGACGGCGCGCAGTTTCTGATCGAACGGAGCCTCGCTCGACAGCGCGGTCTCGATCCGGCCGCTCAGCTCGGTGATCGCTCCGTCGAACGTCTTCTCCACCAGCTCCTCGCGGTCGCGGAAGTAGAGATAGATCGTCCCTTTGGCGACCCCCGCCTCCTCGGCGATCTCCTGCATCGTCGCCGCGCTCATCCCCCGCCGGGCGATGACCCGCATAGCCGCGTCCT
>DATFUW010000131.1:0-4625 GCA_035260605.1 Thermoanaerobaculia bacterium
GGTTCGTGCGCTCGGTATAGCCAAGCTGCCACTCGTTCTTCCCGGCATCGAGAAAGACGAGAACGAAATCGGGGTCGCTGATGTACGGAGGCTTCCGCTCGTGGGCATAGTTCCAGACCTGTTTGTTTTCGCCGGCCGTCGGCCGGGGAAGGGCCACGCTTCCGTCCGTATTCGTTGGCACGGTCAGGCCCCCGGACATGGAGGTCGAGGGTGCGCCCGCGGATCCGCTGATCGTGTACGGAGGTCCGAGAAGGATGAGCACCTTGCCGGGATCGCTCATGGCTCCGCGCTTGTTGGCGGAAGAGAAGTACTGATCGGCCGTGGCGACGCGTTTGTCGAAGGCCTCATGGAACTCGTTCCGCGGCGTGTCGGGAGTCGGATCACGCCGTGCCCAGAAGAGATCGATGAAGGCCTGTGCCTCGGCGTCGGTTTGGAGCGCCTTCCACTGCTTCATCTCGTCCCTGGTCATGAGATGGTGGACCGGGCCGTCGGCCCATTCCGCGTATTTCGGCCCGACCTGACCGAATGCCAAGGTCGCTGCCAGGATGACGAGTGCTGCCAGGATCGCCTTCATGATTCCCCCTGACGAAAAAAACGGGGCGGCCGAAGCCGCCCCGCATACGACGATTGAATTGGAAAACGGATCAGAACCGGACGCCGGCGTACACCAGATACTGCCGCGGCTGAACGTAGCTGTTGGCAGACGTGGGGGTTCCGAACGTCGACCGTTTGACGTAACCGGTCGGATAGCCGAGGTTGTCCTTCGAGCTGTTCGGATCGGCGGTGATCGAGGTGTTCCACGACAACTGCGTCTTGTCGTTGAGCACGTTCGTCACGTCGAATTTGACCCACGGGGTGACCCTTCCTGCGACCGGGATACTGTACTGCAGGGAGAGGTCGAACAGTGACGAGGAGTTGAAGGTTCCGACTCCACGATCGCCGAAGTAGATCGTCACGTTATTGGACGCGTCCTTGTATCCGGGGTTGAGAGCCTTCGACTGCGCAGACCGGGGAACGCTCGCCGTGAAGCTGAACGTCTGGGGCGAGTCGTAACGGAACAGCAGGCCGGCGCTGAGGACTCCGGCGCTGTGGAGGTTGAAGTTGTAGGTCGTCCAGAGGCGGACGCGGTCGGCCTCGTACTGGGCGAGGTGTCCGACCGGGAGTTCGCGCGGGCTCTGCATCTCGGGGTAGTTGCCGAACGGCGAGGTGCCGATGCCCTGTCCGCCTTCACCCTCGTAGTTGCCGTCGTTCTTCAACTGGTGCGTCCAGTTGCCTTCGACGCCCCAGGCGCGGGTGAAATCGTAGTGCGACTGCAGGGCGATGGCCTGATAGTCGCGCTTCGGGCCGGAGGAATTCCGGTAGACGATGTTGTCGAAGCAGCCGGCATCGATGCCGCCGAAGACGATGTTCGAGCAGCCATTGTCGATGGTGATGAAGTCTTCGATGACGTTCTTGAGCTTGCGGTCGGTGAACGTCAGCTTCGCCCATCCGCCCTTCGGAAGCGCCATGCCGCCGGAGACGGTGAACTCGTTGTTGACCGGCGAATGCAGGCCGTTGGCCACGAACACGTTTCCGGTCGGGACGCTGGCGTAATAGAAAACATAGTTCGCCGGGTCGAAGCCGGGCGCGAAGTCGCGGCCCTGTCCCGCGGGACCGGTGTAGTAGCCGTACAGCAGCGCGGGATTGCCGACGTCGGAGTTGGCTCCGGCGAGCGCCGGGTTGTAGCGGCCGGCGTACTTGGCGTAGGTCACGTCGATCTTGTATTTCCCGTTGGCCAGCGGGTCGAACGAGGCGCCGAGGCGCGGCACGAATGCCGAGCTGTCGACCGCCACGATGTCGCCGGTGGCCTTCGACTTCACTTTTTCGTAGCGCGCGCCGAGGTTGAACGACCAGTGGTTGTTCAGATTCCAGCGGTCGTTGACGAACAGCGAGTTGGTGGTGATGTCCAGCTTCGCGCCGCGGGTGGCCAGCCAGTTGCCGATGGCGGTGTAGGAACCGTCGGCCCCGGTGGTCGAATTCAGCGGGTTGAAGACCGGAATCAGGTGACCGTTGGCGTCGAGGACGGGCGAGCCGCCGCTGACGGCGTACGGCGTGTAGAACACGTAGTTCGTCGAGGTCTGGCTGTTGCCGCCGTCGCGCGTATCGACGAAGTTCTCGAAGCCGCCCTTGATGTCGTGGCTGCCCCAGCCGGGCTTCGAAAGGAAATAGGACAGAGCGCCGAACACCTGCGTGTTGTTGCGGTGCTCCGGATCGGTGGCGTCGAAGTACGGCGCGTTGAACGTGCCGGAAGTCGTGCCGCCCTTCCCGAGCGTGCGCATCGGGCTGTCGACGATGTTGGTCGAGGTCCCGCCGCTGTTCTTGAACTCGAACACCTTGGAGGAGTAGCGCGCCTCGGCGAACAGATTGCTGGTCAGCACGCCCGAGTAGAAGGCGCTGTAACCGTGATTCGGCTGTTCCGGATTCGGAGCCAGCGCCGTGGTGTCGATCGGGGTGACCTGGCGGTCGAAATTCCGCTTCAGCGGGTTGTCGATGTAGTCGACCTGCAGCGTGTGGCTCGATCCCAGATTCCCGGTCAGCTTCACCTCGGGACGGCGGTTGGTCGTCGTCTGGACCGGGCTGTAGCCGGTGACCGGCAGGTTGATCGGGGTGTCGGTCTTCTGGTCGCGCCCGGCAAGGAAGAACCACAGCCGATCGCGCACGATCGGGCCGCCGAGCGTCGCTTCATACACGTTCGAGAGCTTTCCAGTGTGCGGAACCTTCGGGCCCGACGCCACGCCGTTTCCGCGGAAGCCCTCTTCGAACGGTGTCAGCGCGGTCCAGCTCGGCTTCGTGAGGTCGTCACGCACCGAACCGGTGAAGGTGTTGCCGCCGCTCTTGGTGATGACGTTCAGCACGCCGCCGGTGAAGTGGCCGTATTCGGCGGAGATGCCCGAGGTCAGCACCTGCGTCTCCTGGATGGCGTCTTCGATGAACAGGTTGTTCGTCTGCCCGAAGATGTTGTCCTGGACGTTGACGCCGTCGATGAGGAAGTTGTTGTCGTACGCCATGCCGCCGTTGATCGAGAGCTGCCCGGCGACCGGGGTGGTGGTGCGGCCGCCGCGATCACCGGTGACGCTCGCGGCCAGCGAGCCGATTCCAGTCGGCGTCCGGCCGACGGGGAGTTCCTGCACCGTGTCGTTCTTGATGTTCGCCCCGACCGTGGTGTTCTCCAGGACTGTCGGGCTGCTGGCGGTGACGGTGATGGCCTCGGCGACAGCAGTGACCTTCATCTGCGCGTCGGCCTCACTCGTGGTGCCGAGAGTCAGCGTCATCTTCCTCTCGATCGTCTGCATCCCTTCCAGGGCGAAACGAACCGTGTAGTTGCCGGGGGGAAGTCCGCGGACGACGTAACTACCGGTCGCCTCCGTGACCGCGGTACGTTCGCCCATCAGTGCTGGCGAACTCACGGTGATGGTGACACCCGGGAGTCCGGCGCCGTCGGGACCGAGTACCTTCCCCTCCAGCGTCGACGACTGGACGCCCTGACCGAAGACCATCGTGGTCGCGGCCAGGAACGCCAGCACGAAATACAGCAGGGATATCTTTCGGGCCATTCCTATCCTCCTGATTGATTGTTGGAACGAGGTTATCTCGAACCGATGAACCGATTCGTGCGTCGTTGTTGCAACGTTCCCGCCGGTCGTGCCGGACGGTTAAGTCCAAGAAACTACGATACGTGCTTCGAAACGAACTCGGCCTGGATTCGGGGAATTGAAAACCGGGTTCAAGAAAGCAATTCTTCGTTTGTTGTTGAAGTCCGGACCGTGACGGTCCGTACACCGTGTTGTGACGGTTCCGGGACCGCACAAGAATCAGTGCGCTGGTCTTTTACTTTCTTCGAGGAAAGTGACGATAAAAAGGGGCGGCCGAAGCCGCCCCCGGGGCTTTTCCTGGTTTCCTGAAGTGAGGATCAGAATCGCACGCCCGCGGCGAACGAGTATGTCCGCGGCGTCTGGTACGAGTTGACTCCTACGGCTTTTCCGAACGTCGAGGCCTTCTGGTAGTTCGCTCCCATCGCCGAGCAGGTCGAGGCGTTCGCGTCCGCCGGGCACTCGACCGGAGTGTCGGTGAACGGATTGAACGGCGACAGACCGCGCGACGACGAGGTGCGACGCGTGAAGACCGTCGTATCGGGATTGGTGATCGCGTGCTCGTTGAACACGTTGGTCATGAATGCCTGGAAGCGCAGCGACGCGCGCGACACCGGGATCTCGTACACCAGGCTCAGATCGGTGCTCTGGAACGCCGCGGCACGGAGCGCGCCGCGTTTGCTGAAGTAATACGTGTGGGACGTGCCGATCTGCGACAGCGTGTAACCGGGGTTCGTCGGCAGCCCGTTGTACTTGGTGCCGGTGGTGCGGCCGGTGGCATCGATCGTCCCCACGACCGAGTAGGGAGCGCCGCTCTGGTAGCTCTCGATGCCGGCGGCGCTGAGCGTTCCACGTCCGAGGTGGAAGTCGTACCCGCCGTACAGCCGCACGCGCTGCGGCGTGTCCTCGGGGAGAATGCCGGTCGGGAGGCGGTTCGCGTATCCGAGGTACTCCGGATAGTAGAGCGACAGCGGGTTGTTGGGTACGGTCGCGCTG
>DATFUW010000132.1:0-4722 GCA_035260605.1 Thermoanaerobaculia bacterium
ACGTCGTCTTCCAGAGCGAGAGCACGGGGAAAGACGACGTAGTTTTCGAGGTTCAGGGATTCGTGAACGTGGCGTTCGAGCTCGACGAGGCTGTCGCGCAGACGGCGGCACGCCTCGGCAGGAGATTCCTCGATCGAGATCCCCGCGCCGCGGAGCTCCGCCAGTTTCGCGGCGATCGATGCGTGTTCGATCACCAGGCGCGCAATCGCGGGGTGCAGATGGGAGTCAGGGGCCAGCGAGGGGTCGCTCTCCAGCCAGGCGTCTTCGAGCGAAAGGAGCAGCGGAAACAGCGTGTGCTCCTCCTTCTCGACGTGCAGGATGAGCAGCTTGCTGAGCTCGCGGAAGAGGCGGCGCATTGTCTGCACGCATTCGGTCCCGTACACGCTCGCCACGTCGTCGAACAGCATCGCCGAATGAAAGATGATGCTGCGCAGCAGTTGATGGTGCTCGTGTTCGAGATGCGTGACCAGATCGCGCATGGAACGTTCGTCCCATGCCGTGCCGGACCCGCGCTCCGACTGTTCGAGGCGTGCGCGGACGCTGAACGGGTCCATCCCCGCGCCGCGCGCCGCGTCGTCGAGCGTCAGGTCGCCGGCGCAGTAGTAATCGATTCCCAGCGACTCGAAGGCGTCGCGGACTCCGGCGTCGCGTGCCGCGAGGAGGCCGACAGGGTCGGACAGACGGATGGCCGTGTTCACGCCTGTAATGTGCATCGCCGCGAATCCGCGCGCGAGCAAATGGGTCACAAGGGAGTGAGATCAGGGGTCACAATCGGGCGGTGCGGGGGAAGGACGGAGCGAGGAACGGAATCACTCCACGGCGCTCTCGAGCAGCTCCGGCAACATCGGAGAGCGGAACCGGAGCGTGGTCTTCGTGCCGTCGGCGGCTTCGAGGTCGAGCGCGGCGTCGGCCCCCTCGGAGGTCTGGCGCAGGCGGATCCTGCGGACGTGGGCAATGCGGTGGCCGAGGTGATCGGTGCTCCGGTGGGTGCCGATCCCGACGTGGATGAGGACGTCGGCTCCGTCTTCGCTGATGCCCCGCAGCGGCTGGCCGACGACGGCATCGCGCGTTCCCGTGAGATCGCCGGAGACGCCCATGGTGATGATCGCGCCGGAATGGAGGCGGGTGAACTGGGCGAAGAAGCGCGCCCAGTCGGCCGGGGCGATCTCGCGTGCCTTCACCGTTGGGCCTCCTACGCGCTGGCCATCGTGCTGCGCCGCAGTCCGTTCTCGATTTCGATGACGCGCGGGTAGAGCACGTTGTTTTCGAGGTGCATGTGGCGGTGCACTTCGTTGCTGAATTGGATCAGGTTCCGGCGCAGGGTGTCGACCGTATCGTTGGCCGGAAGGCGGTCGAGCAGCTCGCGCAGCGTGCGAAAGCGCTCATGGAACGTCTCGTGTTCCACCAGCTCGCGCAGCACGCGCTGGCTGATCCGCATGCGCGGCGGCCCCATCGACTCGCTGATCGCGGCTTCGAGCTCGGTGATGAAGGGGAACAGGTCGCGCTCTTCGTTCAGCACGTGCGTGGAGAGCGTGGAGGCCAGATAGGAAAAGAGGATGCGGATCCGCTGGATCTCTTCGATCGGGCCGATGGCGGTGACGGCGTGCTCGATGTCCTTCTGAATCTCCGGAATGCGATCCGCGATGGTCGCGCGGTGATCGTTGACGAGGGATTCGAGCAGCTCGAGGATCGGTTCGTCGAACCAGTTCCGCCCGCCGCCATTGCGGCGCGCCGCCTCGAGTCGTGCCAGGATCTCTTCGACCTCGTAGCCAGACTCCTGAGCGGCGTCGGCGAGCGAGCGCGCTCCCTGGCAGCTATAGTCGATCTCCGCCGCCTCGAAGACGTCGATCGCCGCGGGAAGCCGGCGAAGCGTCTCGGACAACGTCAGATCTGCACTAAAGGTCGTTTGGATCACCATGGATTCCCTCCGATTCATTCAGGGTATGGCGCGGCGACAACTGCAGTGAGGAGGACGCGCACGTAGCGTTGGTGAGCGTTGTCACACTGCTTGGTCATAGCAGCACCAGGGCCTCGAGGGCCGCGCGGTTGAGGATCGTCAGCGCCGATCCGCGGATGGCGATGATCTTCTTGTCCCGGAACTCCTTCAGGAGCCGGGTCACCGTCTCGCGTGAAGTGCCGATCAACTGGGAAATGTCCTCGTGCGTCATCAGCATCTGCACGCGGAGGCCGGCCTCGGACTCCTTGCCCCGCTGCGCGGCCCACGACAGCAGCAGATGCGCGAGCTTCTCCGCGGCCGAATGCGACAGCCCGAGGGCCCGGATGTGATCGGCGTCCGCCTCGCACTCGTGGCTCAGTTGCTGCGCCGCCTTCATGCAGGCGTCTTCGTACTCCTGCACGAAGCGGAGAAAGTCGTCGCGGCGGACGAAGTTCACCTGCGTCGGCTCCAGGGTCTCGGCCGTCGATTTGTACGGGTTCCCCGTGAATGCGCTGCTGAGCCCGAGCACGTCGCCCGCCTGAGCGATGTGCGTGATGAGCGTCTTTCCGTCGCCGGCAGAGATACTCAGCTTGGCGCTCCCGCGGCAGATCACGAAGATCCCCCGGGGCGGCTGCGCTTCGGCGAAGAGGACCGCTCCCTCCGGATAGACGTTCGTGAAGGCCTGAGTATCGAACGTCTTCAGCGCTTTTTCATCGAGGTTGCAGAAAAAATCCTCCGTGCGCCACTTGCACGAGAGGCAATTTTCGAACAGCTCAAAGCCGTACGGCGCAGGCCGCATCGGGACCTCCAGTGGGTTCGAAGGACGAGTCGCGGCCGCGCGTCATTTCGATCTCCTGCGGCGCCGCAGGCGGATTGAGGATTCCGAAACCGGTTTGTGGACAGGTGCGCGGCCCTTCACGTCCCTCCGCTCGCGCCGGATGCGCGGGCGGACGGCGCCCTGGCCGATCAGTTCCAGTAGGCGTTCGATGGTCACGATTCCGGCGATCGTCGTCCCATCGGTGACGGGCACACAGGACACGCCCTCGCTCCGCATGATGTTCGCCGCGTCCTTCAGCTCCGCCTCGGGAGTGAGGGTGGGGACGGGCGTAGCCACCTGCCCGTTGATCAGGGCCGGATTGTCGGCCGTAGCCGTTGCCAGCTCTTCGCGCGACAGAACGCCGATGATGTCCTTGTCGCTGGTGACGATGGCGTACTGAGCGCCGACGGTCCGCATTTTCTCCAGAGTCTCGCGTGCGGACTCGTCGAAGCGCACGCACGATGCAGCGCTCATGATCTCGCCGATTCGCATCCGAGACTTCCCCCCTGCCACACAGTCTGTTGCGATGCGCATCACAGCGCTGGCTTTGCCATCACACAAGAGGCGTGCGGACCATCACAGAGGGCCATGCGCGCGGGAGACGACCCTTGCCATCATGAGTGCCGAAACACGCCTGACACAGACACGGCGCGCCGCGGCGCTGCTCCTTCTCCTGGCCGCGATCGTGGCCCTGGTGTCGCTCGACTCCACCTGGCGCGCGATCCATGCGGCGATTGCCTGGGCGGACGCCATCGTCGCCGCGCACCAGGTCGCCGGCCCTGCGGTCTTCCTCGTCCTCTCGGCCCTCTCGGCCATGGTCGCTTTCTTCTCCACGGCCGTCGTGGTCCCCGTCGCCATCGACGCCTGGGGAAAGCTCCTCACGGTCCTCCTGCTCTGGATCGGCTGGCTCGCCGGCGGCATGCTGTCCTATTGCATCGGCCGCTATTTCGGCCGCGGCGTCGTGCGCTGGTTCATCTCCGACGAAACGCTCCGGCCGTACGAGGAGCGCGCCCGCGGCATCGCTTCGTTCTCTCACGTCCTGTTGTTCCAGTTTGCGCTGCCGTCGGAGGTTCCGGGTTACGTACTCGGGCTTCTCGGCGTACCGTTCCGGATCTACGCCGCGGCCCTGGCGATCACCGAGCTGCCCTTCGCCATCGGCGCCGTCTACCTCGGCGAGAGTTTTCTGCAGCGGAACATCGTGCTGCTGCTGGCCCTCGGAGTGGCCGGCATCGGCTTCACGCTCCTTGCGGCATCCGTCTTCCACCGCCTGTTCGCTTCAACGAAGAACGTTGCCCAGCCAAGCGACGGCGATGCGGGCTGAGAGCTCGCCGAAGAACGGCTCGGCCTGCACGGAGGCCGGCACGATCTCCAGCCGCTTCTCTCCCGCCAGCGCATCGATGACCCCGCGCGCCGCCTTGAGCTGGATCGGATCGTCCTCCACGAGCAGCATCGCCGGCACGGTGATTCCCGAGGGCACGTCGCGGGCCCGCGTCCCTCCGTCGAGAATCAGGGCCTGAAATGCGCCGGGGTCGCTGGCCGCGGCGCGGAGCAGGCCACGCGCCGCTGGACCGGATGCCGCCGCCACGATGCGGAACTCTTCGATCGGCGGGGTATCGCGGATCCATTCGACGACGTCGAGGATCCGGCCTGCCTGGAAGAGGCTGTCGTTGCTGAAGTGACCGGTCCGCGAGTCGAACTGCAACTCGTCCGGCGTGAGCATGTCGAACAGCAGCGTCGCCATCTCCGCATCATGGAAGGCGCCGGCGAAGCCCGTGCCGGTGGGCCGCTGCATCCGGCCGATGCCGTTGGCGATCAGGATGACGTTCGACGCGTCCGGCGGCAGGGTGAGAAGCCCCGCCAGCGTCGCCGTGCCGGTGGAGATCAGAACGGGGTCACGTTCGATGATTGCGCTCATGGCGAATGCATAACGCCGTTCCGCGCAAGCGGAAAGTTCGGATGCAGCGTCGCC
>DATFUW010000133.1:0-3843 GCA_035260605.1 Thermoanaerobaculia bacterium
GGCGAGAAGACCGAGGTGACGCCCGAGGACTATGCGTTCAACACCAGCATCCGCGACCGCACGGTACTGTTCGGCGACGGCGCGGGAGCGGTAGTCATCGAGGCTTCGGAGGAAGGCGAACGGGGATTCATCGGCGCGAAGCTCTACACCGACGGAACGGGCATCGAAGCCCTGTACGTGCCGGGAGTGGGGTTCCGCAAACGGCCCTACGTCGATCGCGAGCAGGTGGAGCACGCGGAATCGATCCCGGTGATGGAAGGGCGCGAGGTCTTCAGGCAGGCGGTGTTGCGCATGCCGCAGGCGGTGCGGGAGATCTGTGCCACGGCGGGCGTTTCGGTCGCGGACATCGACCTGCTGCTGATTCACCAGGCGAACCTCCGGATCGTGGAATCGGTGGGAAAGGCGCTCGGCCTCCCGCCCGCGAAAGTGCCGCACAACATCGAGCGCTACGGCAACACCACCGCCGGAACGCTTCCCATCCTCTTCCACGAGTGCCTTGGCGACGGCCGGATCCGTCCCGGAATGTTGCTCTGTTTCACGGCACTCGGATCAGGACTGCACTGGGGAGCGGCGCTGTACCGGGTGTGAGGTTCGTCTCTACTCCGCCAGATACTTTTCCATCAGCTCCGCGCTCTTCACCATCGCCTGGATCTCCACCCAGTAGGCGCGGGCGAACAAAACGATCGTGAGCACGCTCAGCGTCAGGTGGAGCCATACCGGAGTCTTTCCGCTCGCAACACCGCCCCCCATGATGAAGGTGATCATCAGAAGAGCCATGGCGTACGTCGCGGCCGGGGAAACGCGCATGGTGAGCGCGCGCGTGGCGCTGCGCACGGCGGCGTCGTGCTCGCCTCCCTTGACCTTGTCCTTCAACTGCTTGCCCGTTCCGATGAAGAAGAACATGGTCATCGACTGCGAGAAGAGGCCGATGACGACGGTGCCGAGAGCCAGGAAGATGTGCGAAGCGACGTGGCCGGGCGAGACGAGGAACCCCAGAATCGATGTGGCGATCAGTCCGGCGATCGACAGAAGCGTGGTGATCAGGAGGAACTGCGCCATGTGAGCGGCATGCTAGACTCGCCCGCCGTGCCCGACAAGAGCTCGTACCGTGATTCCGGTGTCAACATCGACGCGCAGGACGAAGCGCTCCGCGAGGTACGGCACATCGCGCGCGGCACGTTCACGCCCGGCGTGATGTCCGAAATCGGCTCGTTCGGAGGACTGTTCCGCGCCGAATTCGCCGGCATGCAGTCGCCGGTCCTCGTCTCCTCGACCGACGGAGTCGGCACGAAGCTGCGCGTGGCGCAGGAGATGCGGGTTCACGATACCGTCGGCTACGACCTCGTCTGCCACTGCGTGAATGACATCCTCGTCCAGGGGGCGCGTCCGCTCTTCTTCCTCGATTACTACGCCGCCGGAAGGCTGCGGCCGCGCGTGATGACCGACGTGATCCGCGGCATCGCACGCGCTTGTCAGGAAAACGGATGCGCGCTGATCGGCGGCGAGACCGCGGAGATGCCCGGCTTCTACGCCGATGACGACTACGACGTCGCCGGATTCATCGTCGGCGTAGTCGACGAGCCGTTGCTCATCGATGGGAAAGCGGTCCATGAGGGAGACGTGCTGATCGGACTCCCGTCGGCCGGTCTGCACACGAACGGCTACTCGCTGGCCCGCAGGATCTTCTTCGACCAGCTCGGCTACGACGTGCAGTCGATGCTGCCGGGCATCGGGAAGATCGGCGAGGCGCTGCTCCAGCCGCATCTCTCCTATCGGAAGCCGCTCCTGCCGCTCATCGAGCAGCGGCGGATCCACGCCATGGCGCACATCACCGGCGGCGGGCTGACCGACAATGTTCCGCGCGTGCTCCCCGACGCGCTCGATGCGAAGGTCAAACTCGGTTCGTGGCCCGTCCCGCCGATCTTCCGCTTCTTGGTCGAAAACGGGAAGATCGAACGCGATGAGATGCTGCGCGTCTTCAACATGGGCATCGGCATGGTGTTGATCGTCGCTCCGAGCGAGATCGATGCCCTGGTGGCGCACTTCACGAAGATCGGGCAGCAATACTTCTTCATCGGAAACGTGGTGAAGGGCTCGAAGCGCGTGGTGTACGACGCTCCGCCGGCGGGCTTCGCCTCATGGATCGAATGACCCGGTGAAACTAGCGATCCTTCTGTCGGGACGCGGCTCGAATTTCGCGGCGATCCACACGGCCGCCGCGGACGGGCGGCTCGCGGCGAAGATCGTCTGCGTCGTCTCGAACCGCCCCGATGCCCCCGGCCTGGCGCTGGCCCGCGACCTCGAATTGAACGCCCATCTCATCGATCATCGGGCCTTCCCGACACGCGCCGCGCATGAGGAGGAAGTGCTGCGGGTGCTGACCGACTCGCGGCCCGACTTCATCTGCCTCGCCGGATACATGCGCCTCCTCACGCCCGCCTTCGTCGCCGCGTACCCCCATCGCATCCTCAACATCCATCCTTCGCTGCTGCCGGCGTTCCCAGGAGTCGACGCGCAGGCGCAGGCGCTGGCCTATGGGGTGAAGGTCTCGGGATGCACGGTGCATTTCGTCGACGAGAACCTCGACGCCGGGCCGATCATCGTCCAGCGCACCGTTGCCGTGCGGGACGACGACACGCCCGAGACACTCTCCGCGCGGATTCTCGAACAGGAGCACGTCGCCTATGTGGAGGCCCTGAACGCGCTGGGATCGAGGGCCTGGAGGGTCGAGGGGAGACGAGTTCGTTTCGATTGATGACCGGCGGCGGATGGCCGGCAACGCGCGCGGCGCGACTCAGAACGGCCAGAACGCGCGCCACCACGGCTGGTGCGCGACGTCCTGCGTGGCCAGCGCGGGCACGCGGGTGATTTCCTTCCCCTTGTTCTTCACCACGATCCAGCCGACCTGCTGTCCCTGATGAACGGGAGCGTTCGCACTGCCAGCGAGCGACATGCGGTAGTCGTCTTCCTCGCCGCGTTTGATCAGGGCCGTGACGTCGGCGCCGGCGACCACCGGAACCGACTTCGCCCGCCCCTTGACCACCGGCACATTGCCGGCGACCTGCCCCTTGTGCCAGCCGGTGAGCATGCGGTAATGGACGAAGGCGTCGTTCATGAGCCGGGTGGCGATTCCGAACGAGCTCTGCGGTCCGCTCGGCCGGTCGGCTCCCATGACCACGCAGATCAGCTTCGTCGAGCCGCGCTCGGCCGCCGCGGTCACACAGTAGCCGGCCGGATCGGAATAGCCGGTCTTGATACCGATGGCATCTGCGAAGTAGTCGCGGCTGTGCGGATTGATGAGGTGATTGGGGTTGTAGAGGCCGGAGGTGAAGGTGCCGTTGCTGAACGGGAACGTCGGCATCTTCGCGTACTCCATGAGCAGCGGATACTGCATCACCTGCATGCCGAGGATGGCGAGGTCGTGCGCGCTCATCTTGTCGACGCGGTCGGGGTCCTGCGAGTTGGGGAGCCCGTGCGGATCGACGAAGCTCGAGTTCTTGAGACCGAGCTGGCGCGCCTTGTCGTTCATCATGTCGGCAAACGCCTCGCCCGATCCGGCGATCTTCTCGGCGATGGCCTCGGCGGCGTCGTTGGCCGACTGGATCATCGTCGCGGCGATGAGCGTCTGCAGCGGAAAGACCTGGCCTTCCTTGGCGTAGATCTGCGAGCCGCCCATCTTGCTGGCCCGCGCCGAGATCGGCACCGGAGTGTCGAGCTTCAGCTGCCCGTGCTGAATCTGCTCCATGGCGATCAGCAGCGTCATCATCTTGGCCATCGAGGCCGTGGGGAGCGACTCGTCGGCGTTCTCCGTAAAGAGCACCTGTCCGGTCGACGGCTCGATGA
>DATFUW010000134.1:0-2501 GCA_035260605.1 Thermoanaerobaculia bacterium
CGGCGGCCAGCGCGCCGTAGTCCCCGAACATCCGCATCCCTTTCGGTTTTGCTCCCTCGGGAACGGGGCCGCCGTGGATGAAGAGAATCGTGGCCTGATGTCCGCCGGCGGCGGGGCTGTAGACGTCCGCCTCGAGATCACCGGAATAGAGTACGTCGCGGCGGACGCGGATTTCGGCCGCCGGCGGGGGGAGCACGAGCGGCATGACGCTCATCTCCGGAGGGATGGGCATGCTAACCTCTGCCATCGTGAGCCTCCTTCGCAGCGCCACGGTATTCTCGTTGCTGCTGTGCCTGAAGTATCTGAGTAAGCTTTTCTACCGGCACGACTTCGGGTGGATCGGAGAGACGCCGCGCGACCCGTGGGCCGGGATCCGACTGGTCGCGTTCCTCAACCATACCAGTCTGTTCGAGCCCGTGTTCCTCGGAGGGGTTCCGAACCGATTCATCTGGCGCCTCGCGGCGCACGGCGTGATTCCCGCGGCGTCCAAGACGACCGAGCGGCTGCTGGTGGGAATCATCTTCAAGTTCGTGGCGCATCACGTCATCCCCATCACGCGCGAACGCGATCACACCTGGTTCGCGGTGCTGAACAAGATCGATCCGAAATCGATGGTGGTGATCGCCCCCGAAGGACGCATGAAGCGCGCCACGGGCCTCGATCTAAACGGCAATCCGATGACCGTGCGCGGCGGCATCGCCGACATCATGCTGGCCATCGGGTCGGGCCGCGTACTGCTGGCCTACAGCGGCGGGCTGCATCACGTGCAGATCCCCGGTCATCTGCCGAACGTCTTCAAGACGGTCCACATGCGGATCGAGAACGTGGAGATCGCGTCGTACATCGCCGACCTGATGGCCGAGGGCGGGCCGGATCAGTTCAAGAAGAACGTGATGCGCGACCTCGACCGGCGGCGCGACGAGTACTGCCCCGAGGAAGGAAAGCTCCAGAAGATCGCCTGAGCTGCGCGCCAACTCCTCCGGCGTCATCGGCTCATCCCAGGCACTTGGACGAGGCTCTACAATCGGCACGCGATGTCGGAAGAGGTGCTCGCGGTGCAGTCGCGCCGTGCCGCACGGCAGCGGCGCCTGCAGATCGTGCAGCACGCCTTCGCCGCCATCATCCTCGTCTCCGCAGGCGCCGGACATCTCTCCTCCCACAGCGGAACGGCGCTGGGGATCGCCGAAATCGGCGCAGGCGCGGTCCTGATCGCCGCCATCGTTCGCGAGCGGCTGCACAAACGAGAGCATGGAGGGGTGGCGTGGGTCGAGCTGGCGGGCGCGGGCATGAGCGTCGTCGAGGTGCTGGAGAAGGCGCGCGGCCGGCACCACGTCTCCTTTCTCATCCTTTTGTTTCTGCAGCCGGTCGTGCTGCTCGTCTTCGCCGTGTTCGACGCCCGGATCGCGGCCGCGCGGACGCTCCGCGCGAACGATGAGGCGCTCGAGGTCCGCATGCGCCTCTTCCTCCATCATCGCGTGCGCTGGGATGACGTCCACGCCTTCCGGCGGGTCGGGAACGGCATCGAGATGGAGTTGAAGAACGGAGGGAAACGCAAGCTCAGCCTCCGCGATGCCGTCGATCGCGAATCGGCGCTCGCCTGGAGCGCGGAGCAGTTCCGACGGCGGGGGATCGAGGAGTCAGTGGCGCAGTAGCCGCCAGGTGGCGAACGCCACTCCGGCGAGGGCAAGGGCGATCCACCACCGGTTGGCCGACACTTCGCTCCAGAACGACTCCTGCTGGCGCGCGTTCTCGGCGGCCGCAGCATCCATCTGGATGTGGCGGTCCTCCAGCCGGCGCAGCGTGTCGTGGACCTGGCGCTCGAATTCCGGCAAAGGGCGGGGGGCATCGGGAGCCACGGCGATTCCGCGTTGTGGATCGATGGTCACGAGACTCGACGGAGCCGGCGTGACGATCCGCTCCCCTCGGGCGTCGGCTTTGACGTCGTACGCTCCCTGATCGAAGTAGAGCACCGTGGCGCCGAGGCGGGTGTTCTTCACGAAGACGACGTGCTCGGTGCCCGGCTGAAACGACGGGATGCCGATCGTCGACTGGTGCAGCGATCCGATCTGACCGCCGGGCGTCATGACGACGACCTCCGGCAGGGCGACTCCCTTCATGGTCTGCTCGACGTGGAAGGTCGAGTAGGTGAGGATCCACCGGCCGCTGGGATCGAAGCGCGAGATCGTCCCCACGCATTTGCCGAGGATGATCGACTGCGCGTTGTCGACCTTTTGCTCGAACGTGGCGGCTTTGGCGAGGGTCGCGTCAGCCGCTGGCGCGCTCAGCAGGAGGACGGCGATCAGTGGGAGTAGACGGTTATTTGGAGTCATCCCGCAGCGGGAGAGAGCAATTGATGCGCCAGCTCAGTCGAGGCAACGCACGAGGAAATCGCGGACGACGGCCATCGACTCCGGAGTGACGAAGTGGCCCATCGGGAACTCGTGATACTCCGGCTGGATGCCGTGCTGCTCCAGCACGCGTCGCGCCCGGCGCGCGGCGAG
>DATFUW010000135.1:0-3983 GCA_035260605.1 Thermoanaerobaculia bacterium
ATCGAGAGCGCTTCGCAACTGCGTGATGTGCACGGCCTTGACGATCACGCCGGGCGAGGCCGGGTCGGTGAAGGTCGCGGCGGCGAGCCCGGCCAGCGCGCGCACGGCATTCACCGCGGTCCGCATTTCCGCGAGGTGCACTGCTTTGACCACCGTCACGCCCGGAACGAGCGGGTCGTCGGTGAAGATCACCGTCGTCGCCAGATCCGGGCCGCTGTCGGCCGATGATCCCGTGGCGTTGACCGCGCGCACACGGTAGAGATATGCGCTGTTCGGCGCAACGGTCGTGTCGGTGTAGGAGTTCGACGCCGATGTGCCGATCAGCACGAACGATCCGCCTGCCGCTTTGCGGTCGATCTGATACGAGGTCGCGCCGGCGACGGCGTTCCAGGTGACGACGACGCGCGTCGAGGTCTGTGCGGTGGCGGTGACTCCGGTCGGCGCGGAAAGCGTGGAGACGGACGCGCCTGGATAGAGCGCGTCGACGGCGTGCTGGTCCCACAGCTGCAGTGTGGCATTCAGCCCCGTGGTGACGAACGACTTCATGATCGCGGTGTTGGAGCATTCGAGCGTCGGATCGCTCGTGCAGGGGACCGACGGATTGTCGGCCCGCGTCTGGTCGGAGTGGCGGAAACCGAGCGTGTGCCCCAGCTCATGCGTCACCGCCGAATTGAAGTCGCCGTTGTTGAACAGAAGCGTGCAGTTGGCGATCCCCTTGTTCATCTCCACGTCGCCTTCGGCTGCGGTGTAGAACGTCTCTCCGTTCGGACCGCTGTGCGTTCCGGCGGTGTTCGTGATGCCGCCGAGGCCGAGGGTGCCCGAGTAGCCGTTCGTGGAGCACTGGAACGGGGCTGCGCCAAACGAGCTCAGGTCGCGCTCGAACGAGACGGTGTTCTCGCCGTCGGGGGCCGAGATGCCGGCGTTGTGCGTCCCCGTGGTGTCGGCGCCGGCGTAGACGTAGTTCACGTTCGAGTTCGGGTCGCCGTTCCAGGCGGCGATGCCGGCATTGATCGCCGTCACCCCTCCCGACGGTGCTCCCGGCTCGGTGCCGACGCTGAAGAAGTTCACCGGGGCCGGAAACACATTCCACCGGCCGCCGAGGTTGTTGTTGAGGATGAAGGTGTAGGACGTCGCGGAAAAGGCGGAGTTCACCGCGGTCCTTCCCAGGCCGCCGAGCAGATCGATCAGCGGCTCGGCGGGAACGAAGTACCGCTGCCGCGCCGGAGCGCCGCGCACCACGGCCCGGATGAACTCGAGAAAGGGCTTCGCCTCGCGCGTCACTTCCCGGTGCGGCGTGCCGTCTGGATCCCATCCGGCGATCTCGCCCGCGTCGCGGATCGCCACCTCGCGCCCGAGCTCGTCGGTCTCGAATTTGAATTTGCCGAGGACGAGGTCGAGGATGTGCCAGGCGCCGTCGTTATGGCGGAGAAAAAGGAGGTACCGATCGCCACCGGCGAACCGCGGCACGCCGGGAATGGTCAGTGCGCGGTCTTCGTAGACGCCGCCCGGCTCGCGCACGTCGAGCCTCTCGCCGATGTCCCCCTCGATCGTCTCTTCGACGGAAAAGTTCGTCACCGTCACGATGCGGTCCCCATCCATTTCGGTGTGCGACGCGAGCGGGGAGGCGATGACGATCGCCGTGGCCTCGCGCACGAGCGCCCGGTCATTCGGAACGACGAACGTCGCCGCGCTCAGCGGCGGGATCACGGCGCTGCAGGCGATCAGAGCGGCGGCGCGGCGCATCGCGCGCGGCTATTGCAAAGGGACGGCCCGGCCCATGGCCGCGGCTGCCAGGACCGTGACGATGAACCGTGACACCGTGACAATAGGATTGGAGCTGGAATGAAAAACCTCGCCCTCTTCGCCGCGTTGATGCTCACCATCGTCTCACCCGCCGTCGCCGACCAGAGTCCCTGTCCCTGTGTTCCGTCGACGCCGGTCTGGATCGCCACGTCGTGCGGCACGTGGAACTGCGCGCAGGCGACGATGATCCTGGCCGGCGGCGATCCGTACACCATGACCTTCCCCACGGGCGGTTCGCAGCACAAGTGGATCGTGGTGCGCCGCGTGGTGCAGGGATCGGTGACCGTCTCCCCGGACGAACCATTCACGCTGGAATCGTTCGCCTCGCCTTCCGATGCGGTCGCGCGATTCAGCTCCTACGGACCGGAGATGCTCCCGGTGATGCTCACCACGATCGACGGGCAGACGCTGGTGATCCGGCTCAAACAGCCGGATTTGAATCAACGGCGGCCCGCTGCAGGGCATTGACGGACGCTCGAAATTTCCGAAAGCCTTCTCCGGGCTGACGCCGCGGGCCGAGGGATTTCGAAATTGCGGAACCGAAGGGCGCATGAGGGGGCGATCATCCTCGAAGAGGGGCGGTACGATAGTCCCGCGCGCGAGATCGAACTTCTCGACTCGGTCGAATGCACAAAACCCCGATCAACAAAACAGAAGTGACCGACGCCCTCGTCATCGGCGGCGGGATCGTCGGGCTGGCGACGGCGTACAAGCTCGCGCTGCGCGGCGCGCGCGTCGTGGTGCTCGAAAAAGAACGCGGCGTGGCGCGGCATCAGTCGGGACGCAACTCGGGAGTGCTGCACTCCGGCATCTACTACAAACCGGGATCGCTCAAGGCGGAGTTGTGCGTCGCCGGCCGCCGCCAGATGGAAGCGTTCTGCGACGAGCACGGCATCCCGTGGAAGCGCAGCGGGAAGGTCATCGTGGCCACCGAAGAACGCGGGCTCGCTCGGCTCGACGATCTGCTCGACCGCGGCCGGCGGAACGGGGTCGACTGCGCGCGCATCGACGCCGCGGCGCTGCGCGCGCTCGAACCGCACTGTGCCGGCATTGCCGCGATTCACGTGAACGATGCCGGGGTCGTCGATTTCGCCCGTGTCTGCGCAGTCCTCGCCGATCGACTCGACGTGCGCACGAACGCCGAGGTGACGGCGATCGAACAGCGCGCCGATTCGGTCCGCGTGATCACGCGCAGCGAATCGTTCGAGGCGAAACGGATCATTAACTGCGGCGGGCTTTACTCCGACCGGATCGCGCGGATGGCCGGATCGGTGCCGCCGCTGCGGATCGTCCCCTTCCGCGGCGAGTACTACGACCTGAGCCCGCGCGCCGCCTCGCTCTGCCGCGCGCTGATCTACCCCGTTCCCGATCCCGCCCTCCCGTTCCTCGGAGTGCATTTCACGCGGTCGGTCGACGATGCCGTGCACTGCGGTCCCAACGCAGTCCCCGCGTTCAGCCGCGAGGGTTACCGCCGCCGCGACATCCGGCTCGGCGACATGATCGAAATGGCGTCGTATCGCGGCGCGCGCAAGGCCGGGCGGCGGATGTGGCGGACGGCCGTTGCGGAGATGGTCCGCTCGCTGTCGAAACGGGCATTCATTCGCGCCGCGCGGCGGCTGATCCCGGAGATCGAAGCCCGCGATCTGATCCCCGCCCGCTCCGGCGTGCGCGCGCAGGCAATCGGGGAGGACGGCGCGCTGATCGACGATTTCGTGATCACCAGCGACCGGCGGGTGCTCCACGTGCTGAATGCCCCCTCGCCGGCGGCCACGGCGTCACTGGCAATCGCGGACACGATCCTGGAGCAGTTCGATCAATCGCTCCAGAGCGGCTGAAGGCTCAGCTCGACGGCGTCGAACGGCTCGGCGGGGACGACGTCGTCGCCGCCGCGGGTAGCGGCGAGCAGTTACGATTCCTTTTCGAGGCGAAACACCTCGAGCGTCTTTGCGATCGGGTCGATCAGCCAGAGGAATGGAATCGAGTTCGCGGCGTACTTGGGCATTTTGCGCACGCGATCGAGGCGACCGGTCGCCGGGGAGACGACCTCACAAACCCGGTCGGGAGCGAGATCGAAAAACGCTGCATCCGGATACGACGGCAGGCGTTCCCGCCCCCAGCCGGCGAGGTCGGGCACGAGGGCTCGTCGATGATCCAGCAGCCGCCGGGACCGCCGTCACCAT
>DATFUW010000136.1:0-6169 GCA_035260605.1 Thermoanaerobaculia bacterium
CCGTCATGCCGATCAGCCAGACCGGCCCGCCGTGGCCCTGCGCGAACACCGGCAGGCCGGAGAGGCCCTCGATCAGATAGAGGGCCGCCGCAGCGCCGCCTCGCCGGGAGCCGAGCGCAATGCCGACCATCAGCACCGCCAGCGGCTGCATCGTCAGCGGGACCGGCGAAAACGGGACCGGAATGGCGATCTGCGCCGCGATGGCGATGATCGCGCTTGCGCCGATCACCAACCCGACCTCGGCCCCGACGCGGCCGCGGATGAATCGATCGTTCAATGCCAGCGGAATCGATCCGGCAGTGGTCATTCCTCTGTCCTCCCTCGTCCGAGTACCAGAATGGCCGGCAGCAGCGTGATGGCCGAGAGTCCGATCAGGCTGATGCCGAAGGTGGAAGCATACCCAATCGATCGCAGCCCCGGATAGTGGGAGAGGGCGAATGACCCGTAGCCGACGATCGTCGTCAGCGCCGCCATGACGACCGCCTTGCCGGTCTCGTGCGCCGCGCGTGGGAACGCCGCGGGGTCTTCGATGTAGCGCTGCAGCATGTAGACGGCGTAATCGGTCGCCACGCCGATGATCATCAGCCCCACGAAAACGTTCATGAAATTGAACTGCAGGCCGAAGAGAGCCATCAGCCCGAGCATTCCCGCGGCACCGGCGACGAACGGGACGAATGTCAGGACGGTCATCTTCAGGGTGCGGAAGCTGATCCACATGAGCACGAACACGGCCACGAACCCAATCAGGGTGGAGCGAATGGCGTCTGCCTTCACGATCCTGCGGAGGGTTCCGCTGACGAGATTGACGCCGGTCAGGATGTCACCGGGATGGCGGGCGGAGACGGCCAGCAGCGCCGGCGGAACCTCGCGCGGCCATCGCCCGCCGGAGGGATAGATGTAGATCACCGACATCCACGATCCATCTGCCTGCTTGACGAACCGCGTGGCCAGTTTCATGAGGTCCTTGTCGCCGAGCGTCTGCAGTGTGACCGGCTGCTGCGGCGTGAGGGCCTGCGCGAACAGGCGCATCGAACGGTCGAAGGCATCGGGGCGGAAGCCGTTCGCCACCAGCGCATCATGGAACGTGTGCTCGATCCGGGCGACGTTGAACCGGTCCGCGCTCCCCTTGCGAAGCTCCGCGATGATCTCCCGCTGCTGCGCTTCGGTCGGCAGAAACGTGGAGATCGACTGGTACGAGGCGATGGTGTGCTTCCGCACCAGCGGATCGAGATCGGCGGCCGCTGCGGCGGTCTTCGCCAGAACGCCGTCGAGCGTGCCGGCGCGCGTCACGTACATCATGAAATCGAACGATTGTCCGAACTTCCGCGTCACCTTCTCCTGATTCAGCACGCCGGGGTTGCCCTTCGCGCGCAGGTCCTGGATGTTGTCGCTGAACTGCACCTGCGTCGCCAGTGCGCCGCAGACGGCGATGAAGACGGCCCAGATCACGATCGTCATGCGCGGCCGGGAGATCGCCAGATCGATCAGCTTCCCCGATCCGAACGAGTGGAGGAAGAGCTTCGGCGGCCGCCGCGTCTCTTTCTGTTCGGAAAAGATGATCAGCGAAGGCAGCAGCAGCACCACGCAGAGCAGGAAGAAGAGAATTCCGGTGCCGGTGAGGAACCCGAGCTGTGTCATCCCCTGAAAGTTCGTGGCCAGGAACGCGTAGAACGTGGCGGCGGTGGTGATCGCGGCGATGAAGACGCCGGGGAGCGTCGTGCGCATCGTGGTGCGCATCCCGTCCGCGAGACTGGTCCCCCGGTTGCGCTCGCCGATGTAGCGGCCGTAGAGCACGGTGATGAAATCGATGCCCAGTCCCGCCAGGAGGGCCGCGAAGCCGGCGCTCGCCTGGGAGAGCTTTCCGTATACCAGCCCGGCGATGCCAAAGGTCAGTGCCAGCCCGAGGGCCATCGGTGCGGCGGCGTATCCGATCGAAGCGGCGCGGCGGAAGGCGTAGATGAAGAGCGCCAGCACTCCGAAGAACGATCCGAGGACGTTGATGATGACGTCCTGCCGGATCAGATCGGCGTCGCCGGCCGCGATCTCGTATCCGCCGGTATGCTCGATCCGCGGCATCGGAAGATCCTTCGGAGCCGTGGCGCGGAACTGGCGCATCGCGTTCCGTTCGATTCGCGTGCCGTCGGCCAGGACCTGTTTGGCGAATGGAACGTCCTGCGCCGGGCGCTTCGGTTTGGTCAGGATCAGCGCCAGGGTGTGATCGGCGGAGAGGTAGTAGCCGCTGGCGGTATCGAGCTTGAATCCCCCGCCGGCCGACTGGAACTTGCGGATGAAGATCGGCGCGAGGTTGAACGGATCGAACTGCACGAGCTGCTTGAGGGCGTACGACTGCGGCGTCTCGAGCAGCGCGCGATTTCGCGCCACCGACTCCCGGATGGCGGAGTCAGTAAGCTTGGCCGCCACCTCGTTCAGTTCCGCGGGCGTGAGAAACAGCAGGGCGCGCGGAAGGATGACATCGACGAAATCGAGCGGATTGGGGATGCGCCAGGTGACGTCCTCGATCTTCGGGTCGGCGGCATATCCGGCGGCGATCGCCGACATCAGCCCGTCGTACTCGTGGATGTCGTGGCTGGGCGGCAGTTCCACGATCACGATGTGGTAGTCGATCGTGCCCATGTCGCGCAGCACGGTCCGAAAGTCGTTGACCTCCTTGTCGTTCTGCGGAATGAGGTCCAGCAGATCGGGATCGAAGGTCAGTCGTGATGCCGCGGCCACGGCCAGGACCGCGAGGACGAGCGCCCCGAGAAGGATCAGCCGGCTTCGTCGCAGACAGAATCTGGCCAGCGCGTCGAGGAGTTTGTCCGTCAAATGGTGTCTCGCGTTATGGTGTGGTGTCCCGGCGAAGCTCCGGGGGGATAGCATGCGCGGTCGGATCAGTCAAGGAGTAGCCCTCGCGCTGGCGCTGCTCGCGGTGGCGGCCTGCCAGAAAAAAGAGCCGCTGACCGCGGCGAAGGCCGAGCAGATCCTGCGCGCCTTCATCGTCTCGCGCGTGCCGGCCTACGCCGAGGTTCCGATGCACGTGTGGTGGAACGCGCAGTCGCCGGAGGACGACTTCGACGCCAGATCGGTGCGCACGCTGCACAATCTCCAGCGGGCAGGTCTCGTGACGGTCGCGGAATCGCATGAAAACGGGACGACCTCGTACGTCGCCAGGGTCACGCCGAAGGGATTTCCGACCCTCGGCACCGCGCCGAGTGCACGCGGCCCGGCGCTTCGCGGATTGATCTGCTACAAGGTGTACGACGGCATCCGGAATTTCGAGCGTCATCCGAGCGACCCCACGATCGGCCGAGCCGAGCTCCTCTGGCACTACACCAATGCCACGCCGCTCTACCCGCTCTTCGAGACGAAGATCGACAAGCCGCTCGACAAGGCGTTCGCCTCGCTCGTGTCCTTCTATTACAAAGACCATCAGTGGCGGTTCGATGTGACGGTGAACAAGACGGAGGCGGAATCGTCGATTCAGCGCGAGATGCGGCGGAGGCCGCCGGCCGCCGCGATGATGGCCTCGCTCGCCTCGTCGGGGAAAAAACCCGTCTCGACCACGCCGGCGCACGCGCGCATGCGCGCCACCACGGCGGCGATGTCGATCTCGGGCGGCACGCATACGTCGAGGATCCGGTGCCCCTCGTCGGTGACCCGCGGCGCTCCGTCCGCCATGCGCAGCACAGGCCGGAGTCCCATCGACTCGAACCGCTGCTGCAGGACCTGAAGCGCGAACGGGGTGACTTCGACCGGCAGGACGCCGGCGCCGAGGCGCGGGACGACCTTGGTCTCATCGGCGATGACCACGAAGCGCTTTGCCGACTGCTCCACGATCTTCTCGCGCAGGAGCGCCCCTCCGCGCCCTTTGATCAGCCGGAGCTGAGCGTCGATTTCGTCCGCGCCGTCGATCGCCAGGTCGAGCGGCGCGATGGCCGCCAGCTCGAAAATCGGGATCCCGAGCGACCGCGCCTGCTCCTCGGTCTTGTTCGACGTGCAGGTGCAGCGGATGTCGCGCAGCACTTCGGAGGCAAGCGCCTCCCCCAGCAGCCGTACGAACTCTTTCGCCGTACTGCCGGTGCCGAGGCCCAGCGACATCCCGCTGCGCACCTCGGCCAGCGCGCCGCGCGCCGCCGCCACCTTCATCGCCTCGAGATCGTCCATCAATATGCTCCCGCCGCGCCGCCCGAGCGCGGGTCCGAAACGGCGGTGATCCGTTTGCCGTCGACCATCACCGCCTGCACGTCGCCGATCGATCCCACCGCGCGCAGTCCGTGTCCGATCGTCCGCAGTCCCTCGAGCAGCGATGCCGGAGCGCGCCCGAATTCGAACGACAAGTCTTCGGGCACGGCTTGCTGATCGAAGCGTGGCGCGTCGATCGCGGTAGCCAGCGATTTTCCGAACACGGTCACGCCGAGGAACACCTGCAGCACGACATTGGGAATCGCCGCGCCGCCCGCGCTTCCGAGGACGAGAAACGGCACGCCGTGGCGGAGGACAACGGCCGGCGAGGCGGACGATGCCATGCGCCGGCCCGAGGCGACGGCGTTCGCCGCCCCTCCGGCCGCGGCGAACTCGTGCATGGCATCGTTGAGATAGAACCCGCACCCCGGAACGAGGAACCCGCTGCCGAAGTCGTCGTCCAGCGTCAGTGTGAGCGAGGCGGCGTTCCCGTCGGAGTCGACCACGGACAGGTGCGTGGTGTGCGCCCCTTCGGGAATCGGCGGCGCCGGTTCGGTGAGGCCGACGGTCGGCGTGACCTTCGCTGGATCGATCGAGGTCCGCCATTGCGCGCCGCGCTCGGCGGAGAGGAGGTCGGCAAAGGGCGTCCGGGAATCGGCGGGGTCTCCGACGTAGTGGTCGCGATCGATGGCCGCGCGGCGCGCCGCCTCGGCGACCAGGTGCACGGTTCGCGCGCTCTCCGGACCGTCCTTGGCCAGATCGAAACCGCTGAGGATGTTGAGTTCCTCGGCGAGCATCAGGCCGGCGGACGACGGCGGCGGCGGGGCGTAGACGTCGTAATCGTGCACGGTGATGCGGATCGGCGCGCGCCACAGCGGCTTGTAATCGCGAAGATCGGTATGCGAGAAGAGCCCGCCGGCCTTCCGCACGCCCTCGACCATGCGCGATGCGGTCTCGCCGCGATAGAAATCGGGCGCTCCCCGCGCGGCGATCCGCTCCAGTGTCGCCGCGAGGTCGGGATTGCTGCGCGTCTTCTCTTTCGGGATTTCGAGGTTGCGATCGTGTTTCGCGCGCGTGCTCGCCGCCGCGAGCGCGTCGCTGACCGGCACCTCGGACTTCGCCAGACGGACCGCCGGCTCGAGCAATTCCTTCCAGGACATGGCGCCGAACCGTTCGTGCATCGCCGCGAGGCCGGCGACGGTCCCCGGCACCCCGGCGGCGACGGCCCCATCGCGCGGCGGAACGCGTCCCGAAAACGTTTCGCGCGTCACGGCGGCCGGGGCGACCTCGCGGAAATCGAGACTCCAGACGGCGTGCGACGACGCGTCGTAGTAGACGAGGAACCCGCCGCCGCCGAGGCCGGAGGACTGAGGCTCGACGACGCCGAGGGCGAATGCCGCGGCCACCGCCGCGTCGATCGCCCTGCCGCCGCGCCGCAGGATGTCCAGGCCGATGCGCGTGGCCCACGGCGAATCGGTGGCCAGCGCGGCATGTCGAGCCACAGCGACCGATCCTGCCCGCATCGGTGCCGCGGCCAGGAGCAGCAGCAACGCGGCGAGCGTTCGGTTCATCGCCCGCGGCTCCGGCGCGTTCCGCGGTTCCGCTCGTAGATGAGCTTCAGTCCCTCGAGCGTCAGATCGTCGATCACGTCCTCGATGTGTTCACTGTCGCCCGCCAGCAGCGCGGCGAGACCGCCGGTGGCCACGACGCGCTTCACCGAGCCGAGTTCCGCCTTCATGCGCGCCAGAATGCCGTCGACCAGACCGAGATACCCGAAGTAGAGCCCCGACTGCATGTTGACCACGGTGTTCGTTCCGATCACGGTCGGCGGCCGGCGGATGTCGACGCGGGGCAGGCGCGATGCGCGCGCGAAGAGCGCCTCGGCCGAGATGTTGATGCCGGGCGCGATCACGCCGCCGACGTACTCCGCATTCGCCGTGACGACGTCGAACGTGGTGGCCGTGCCGAAGTCGACGATCACCGAAGG
>DATFUW010000137.1:0-4206 GCA_035260605.1 Thermoanaerobaculia bacterium
CCTCGTCCGAGGCGAGGTAGGCCACGAGCGAAGCCACCTCTTCCGGCTCGCCGAGGCGGCCGATCGGATGGAGCGGCAGAACCCTTTTCTCCATCCCCTTGATCATCGGGGTCTTGATGAAGCCCGGCTGGACGGCGACGACGCGGATCTTCGCAGACGCCAGCTCGAGCGCCGCCTCCTTCGTCAGGCCGTTGACTCCATGTTTCGCGGACGTGTAGGCCGGGGCGCCGCTGAACGCGACGTCGCCCATGATCGAAGACATATTGACGATCACGCCGCCTCTCCCCGCCTTCTTCATCGCCCGCGCGGAGTGTTTGATGCCGTAGAAGACGGAGGTGAGGTTCGTGTCGATCACCCGCTGCCAGTCGGCGGCGGTCTTCTCGTCGATGGGGATCGGCTTCTCGCCGATCCCGGCGTTATTGACCATGACGTCGAGGCGCCCGAACTTCGCCACGGTGTCGTCGACGAGCTTGCGGACGGCTTCTTCGCTGGTGACGTCGGCGGTGATGGCCATCGCCTTCGCGCCGAGCTCCGCGGCGATCTTCGCGATCGCGTCCTGCTCCAGGTCCGAGAGGCAGACCCACGCGCCGTCGGCGGCAAACCTGCGCGCGATGGCGGTCCCGATCCCGCTCCCTGCTCCGGTGACGATCGCCACTTTGCCGTTCAGCACGGGACGAGCATATCGCAGCGCCGCGGTCAGTGCTTCGCGGCCTCGGCCATGAAGTCTTCCTGTTCGAAGATCGGCCGGATCTCGACTTCCGCTCCGCCGCCGAACGGCGCGCGCTTGAGCCATTCGACCGCCTCGTCGACCGATTTGACCTGCCAGATCCAGAATCCGGCGACCAGCTCCTTCGTCTCTGCGAACGGCCCGTCGATGACCGTGGGCTTCGCTCCGGCGAACCGCACCCGCTTCCCCTTCGAACTGTCGCGCAGACCGTCGGCAGCGAGCATCACTCCCGCCTTCGCGAGCTGCTCGTTGAACTTCTGCATCTTGCCGATCAGTTCCGGCGGCGGCAGCACTCCCTTCTCCGATGCATCATTCGCTTTGACCAGCACAAGAACCCTCATGATCCGCATCTCCTTTCATGAGGACGTCGAACGAGAAGGCCGCGGATCGACAAGGCCGGACCGGGAATGTTGCGAAACTCTGTTGCGGCACCAGGCGGGCTCGACTATGATTCGCCCCGCTCCGAATCGTCTAGTTTCGAAAACTGAAACCCACCACGAAACCCCGGCAATGTCGCATTGCGACCTGAGGAGTGCTGTATGGCTGCACCGCGTCCGATCGTCCCGCGCGTTTTTGTCCCGTCTCTGACCCGCATCCGATCGGCGCTGTTCACGCTGCTCGTGCTCATCGCTGCGGTACCGGCCGCTGACGCGGCGAGCGTCGTCGTTGGTGACGGTACCGACGCCCATCACAGCGCGCTTCCGACCGATTGCGCCAATAGTGGGACTGCGCCCTGCGGACTGTGGGACGCGATCACCTATCTCAACAGTCAGAGCGGTCCAAACAACATCACGTTCAGCGTCGCCACCGTGACGCTCTCCGCCGACCTCCCGGCGATCCAGGTCCCGGTGACGATCGACGGCTCGTTCGGCGCGCCGCGCGTCGTGCTCGACGGCGGAAACACCTTCAGCGGAATCAACATCAGCGACACCGCCGGCGGAACGACCCCCGGCAGCGGCAGCACGATCGAGAACCTCGTCATCCAGCAGATGGGCAGCGAGGGCATCGCCATCGTCGGCGGCGGCAACTCCGTCTACAACTGCTACATCGGCACCGATATCACCGGCCTGATCGCCATGGGAAACCAGGGCGACGGCATCAGCATCACCTCGACCGGCGCTGCCTTCACGTTTCCGCCGGACCTCAGCGCGACCGCCGGAAACGCCATCGGCGATCCGATCGATCCGACGAAGGGAAATCTGATTTCCGGAAACACAGGAATCGGCGTCGACATCTTCGGGCAGAGGACCGTGCTCAACGTGGTCGCCCTCAACAAGATCGGCACCGACAAGACCGGAATCACGGGGATGGCGAACGGCAGCCATGGTGTGGCGATCTCGGGCAATGCGTTCGGCAACACCATCGGGCCGGGGAACATCATCAGCGGCAACAGCGGCGTGAACGCGGACGGCATCAACATCACCGGCACGGTCATGGCGCCAAACGTGGTGACCGCGAACATCATCGGACCGCCCTCCACGATCGTTTTGCCGGCACTCGGCAACGGCCGCGACGGAATTCGGATCGATTCCACGCTTTTCGACGTCTCGCTCCCCGACGTCGCCGAAATCGGTCCGCTGAACATCATCGGCCAGAGCGGCGAAGACGGCATCCAGATCACCGGTTCGTGCCAGAAAGTCCGCGTGTTCGGCAACTTCATCGGCGTAGCCGAGGACCCGAACAGCGCCGGAACGTTCATCGACATCGGCAACGCGCGGGACGGCATCCGCGTCGGCACTCCCGGCCATCAGATCGGCGGGACCACGTTGCCGGAGACGAACGTCATCTCGGCAAACAATGACTCGGGCGTCTACTTCGTCACGACAAACGCCACCGACACGACGATCCAGGGGAACATCATCGGACGTGATCCGCTGAATCTGATCAACTTCCCGAACACCAAGGACGGCATCACATTCGACAATGCCGGCAGCAACACGGTGGGGGGAACGGCCTCCGGAGAGGCCAACGTCATCGCGGGCAACGGACGCGAGGGAATCAAGCTCGTCAACAGCAGCGCCTGGGCGGACCTGATCAGCGGAAACTCAATCTTCGGCAACCACATCCTGGAGAACGGGCTGGGGATCGACCTGGACTTTACGCAGGAAGACGTCGATCCCACCGACAACCTCACGCCCAGCCAAGACCCCAACACCGCCTACTCGAACCACGGGCAGAACGCGCCAGTGGTCGGTACCGGCGTCAGCGCTCCGCATTACGATCCGGCGACCGGACACACGGTGGTCAACTGGACGCTGGAGACGCGCAGCAACGCGCCGATCACGCTCGAGTTCTTCGGCAGCGACGCCCCCGGTTTCAACAACCACGGCGAAGGGCAGGTGTATCTCGGCACGGTCATGGTGGTCACCGACGGAACCGGCCTGGCCTCCGGCAGCTCGGATATCGCCCCCCCATCCGCCTACGACTCGCGCGGCAAGTACATCACCATGACGGCAACCGATACGACCGCCGAGACCACGCGGCCGGGCAACACTCCGATCGGGCCGGCGAACAACACCTCGGAGTTCTCCAACGCCGTGCTGGTGCCGAACCCCGGCATCCTGCAGTTCAGCTCTCCGATCTACAGCGTCGCCGAGAACGGCGTGACGGCCACGATCACCGTCTCGCGCATCGGCGGATCGGACACGGCCGTCTCCGTCGACTATGCCACGAGCGACGGGACCGCGACCGCGCCCGCGGACTACACCACCTCCACCGGGACGCTGAACTGGGCCGACGGCGACAGCGCCGATAAGACGTTCACGGTCCCGATCGTCAACGACACCACCTTCGAAGGCTCCGAGACCGTGAACCTGGCGCTTTCGAACCCGACCGCGTTCGCAGAGCTCGGCGTGCCCCCGGCTGCAATCCTGACGATCACCGACGACGACACGGCGCCGGCGATCTCCATCAGCGACGCCTCGCAGCTCGAAGGGAACTCCGGCAGCTCGACGATGAACTTCACGGTCACGCTGTCGAATCCGTCGACGCAGACCGTCACTGTCGACTTCGCCACCGCGGACGGCACCGCCGCGACGGGAGACGCCGACTACGCGGCCGCGACCGGCACGGTGAACTTTCCGCCGCTGTCGACCTCGCAGCAGATCAGCGTCACGATCAACGGCGACACGAAGTTCGAGCCCGACGAGGCCTTCAACGTCAACCTGACGAACCCTTCCAATGCGACGATCGCGGACAACCAGGGCGTGGGGACGATCCAGAACGACGACGCGCAGCCCACGATCTCCATCACCGACGTGGCGCAGGCCGAAGGAAACCTCGGCCCCACGCCGTTCGTCTTCGCGGTCTCGCTTTCGAACGCCAGCTCGCAGACCGTGAGCGTGAACTACACCACCACGGACGGAACGGCTACGCTCGCCGACGCGGACTACGTCTCCGCCACGGGGACCATCACCTTCCCGCCGGGATCGACTTCGCAGCCGCTGATCGTCACCGTGAACGGCGACACGAAATTCGAG
>DATFUW010000138.1:0-3183 GCA_035260605.1 Thermoanaerobaculia bacterium
TAGCGGGACTGCTCGTGTGCCAGGCGGTTCGCTGCGTGCGAAGGCGTGGTGAAGGCCATCGCGGCGGCGACGGCGAGCAGCGCCGCTCTGTTCACTGCACGCCGATTCCCTGGACGATCCGGTACGACCGATCGGCGGCCAGTCCTTTGAACGTCTGCCGTGTACCGTCAGGCCAGAGCACGGTGACGTCGGCGTTCGTGTCTTTGCCGAGGCCGACGTGCTGCTCCTTCGGATTCGAGGTGAGATAGCCGACGGTGCTGAACACTTCCCGCCACATGCCTTTCTCGTGCGCGGTATCGACCACGATCCGCGCGCCGATGGCATCGCGGGTGACGCCTTTGCTCGGATCGCCGACGAGGCGGATCTTGATCCAGTGGTTGCCGTTCGACTGCATGTTGTTGCGATCGACGACAGCTGGCGCTTCGAAGTTGTTGACGATCATGTCGAGGTCGCCGTCTCCGTCGATGTCCAGGTAGGCGACGCTGCGGGAGTTGCCGAGCAGATCGGCGCCGCTCCCGGTCAGGTCCTCGAGCAGGCGGCCGTTCCGGTTCACGAAGAAAACGTTCCGCTCCTTCTCCTCCACCGGCATGAAGGCGTCGCGCTGCTTGCCCGACGAGTCGGTGAAGTAGGGATTGATGCTGGAGTAGACGGCGTACTCGTTCATGCCGTTGACCACGTACAGGTCGTCGTCGCCGTCGTTGTCGTAGTCGAAGAAGTTGGCGCCCCACGACCAGCCCGTCGAGCGGTAGCCGCGTCCGACCGCGTCCGACAGTTGGTAGGAGACGCGACCGCCGTGCGCCGTGGACGTAAAGAGATCGTTCGCTTCCACGACGCGCATGTTGGCCATCTTCTCGGCGTTGAACTTCATCCGCGTGCGCTCGTCGGGCAGCACATACTTCTCGTCCTTGTCCATGGTCACGATGTTGGAGATGTAGACGTCGGGATGACCGTCGCGGTTCAGGTCCGTGACCCCGATGTTCATCGTGTAGCTCGGCTTGTCCGTTCCGATCTGCGACGAGACGTCCTCGAACCTGCCGTTGCCCAGATTGCGATACCAGGCGTTGGTGCCGAAGTCGTTGCCGCAGATCAGGTCTTCGAGGCCGTCGCCGTCGAAGTCCAGATGGCCGATGGCCTGCGCCCAGCCGCGGTTGTCGACGCCGCTTCCGGCGGTCACGTCCTGGAAGACGAAGTTGCCCTTGTTCCGGAAGAGCTTGTTGGGGAGCGCGTTCATGTTCCTCCGCGACAGCGTCGGCAGGACGCCGTGGGGGTAATCGCCGAAATACCCGATGTAGAGATCGAGCAGTCCGTCCTTGTCGAAATCGATCGCCGTGGCCGGACCGCCGACCAGACCGTTTCCTCCCAGGCCGCTGCGCGCCGTGACGTCCTGGAACCGTGCGTTCCCCAGGTTGCGATAGAGGCGGTGATCGTCGTTGGCGTAGGTGATTAGAATGTCGGGCAGCCCGTCGTTGTCGAAATCGGCGATGATCGGCTGGCGCGGCTCGCCATGCGTTCCGTCCGCCCGCTTCCAGTCCAGCCCCGCGGCCTCGGTGACGTCGGTGAAGTGCCCCTTGCCGTCGTTGAGATCGAGCGCATTGCCGGATCCGCTCAGAATGAGCACGTCGATGTCGCCGTCGTTGTCGATGTCCTCGGCCGCGATTCCCGACCCGCCGAACGCGGGAGGCACCGCCAGCCGCACCACGTTGCCGTCCGACACCGTGTAGCTGCGGATCAGGCGCGACAGCCAGTCCGAAATGCGGTGCTCGAACCGGATTCCGCTCTCCGCCGTGATGTCGGTAAATGCTTTCCCGGCACTGCCGGCGGCCGGCTTGCCCGGAGCCGAGGCGATCCGTGCGTTCGCCAACCGTTTCACCGGCGGTGCCGCCGCGTTCTCGTCGATCAGCCTCTGGATCTTCTTCACCGCGCGCGTCAGGTGTGTGTGGTTGAGCCGGGCGCTCCCGTCGGCCGTGGCGAACGTGCCGGCCACGCGCAGGATCAGCGTTCCCATCTGCGCCACTCCTTCGGTCAGAAGCTCGGCGGCGAACGGATCGGGCTCGAGCGTCCCCGAGTACTTCGGATCGTTGAGGACCTCGCTGAGATAGAACCAGTGCAGCCCTGGATCGCGGAATGAATCGAGATCGTAGGCCTCGATGACGATCTGCTCGTTCTTCGGCAGGCGCGGAAAGTAGATGCAGTCCTCGTACTCGTTCAGCTCGTGCGGCTCGTAGGCTTGCACGGCGGCGTTGACGTCCTCGACACGGATGAACGGATGGCCCGCCTTCTTCGCACGGCGGTCCGCGTCGAGCAGGACGTCGTGCGTGAAGGCGACCATCGTATCGGTGAACTGATCCTTGAACCGTCTGGCCTCGGCGGGGTCGCTCGGCCAGAGGTGCCGGGCCATGTAAACCTGGATGTTGCGCAGGAAGACCGTCATCGACAGGTCGTTGTATTTCTCGAACGCGGTGAGTTTCTCTTTGACGATCGACTTGATCGTGGCGAATTTCCTGGCGGGTTGCGGCTTCTCCGTCCCCGCCGTCACCGGCGGGTGCTGCAGCGCCGTGGTATCGACCACCGCCTTCCAACCGCTGCCGAGCGCCGCCGCGCTGATGCGATCCTCATGGCGGCCGCGCGCAATGTGGTCCGCCCGCTGCAGCGCCGCGAGCGTCGTCAGGTCGATCGACTCCTTGAAGAGCTCCACCGCATCGGGGTCGAGCGGAATCAGATTCGCTCCGCTGGAGAACGCGTCCTGCTGCACGGAGAGCATCGCGCGCAGCGCGTAGGCCACGGTGCTGTATTGCCGCTTGTCGCGGGATGTGATCTCCGTCCGCGCCGCGTCGGCCGGATGAACGATCCAGTCGCCGCGTTCTGTTTGCGCGTAGGGAACCGCCGCCTGCAGCAGCGGCCGCAGGACCTCGGCGCGGATCTCCTTGTCGCCGCGCTGCTCCGCCGAGGTGCTGGCCTCGGCCCAGATGGCCCGGATGAGGGCCTTCTGCAGCGAGATCTTCTCGAAGCGTGCTTCCGGCTGCAGAGGAGTTCCGTAGATGAAATCCTCGAGGCGATTCGCGGTCGCGTAACACTTCGGATCACGAACGCCCTCGAGCTGGCCGATCTCGTCGATGATCGTCGGTACCTGGGCGCTGGCGAGCGTGGCAACGAACAAAAGGAGGGCGCTCGCAAGGCGGGAAG
>DATFUW010000139.1:0-4325 GCA_035260605.1 Thermoanaerobaculia bacterium
CGAACTACCAGGTGCCGGTGGAAGTGCGGCCGGCCCGCCGGACCGCGCTGGCCATCCGCTGGCTCATCAGCTTCGCCGCCGGCCGCGGCGAGAAGACGATGCAGGACAAGCTGGCGGGCGAGATCATGGATGCCGCGAACAGCCGTGGCAACGCGATCAAGAAGAAGGAAGACACGCACAAGATGGCGGAGGCCAACAAGGCGTTCGCCCATTACCGATGGTAGGCAGGTCGAATTTCGAATGAAGCAATGAGCGGCGGGCTTCATTTGGGGTTCGGGATTCGAAATATTCAACGCAGCGGTTTTCAGGTTTTCCCAAGCTCCGTCTCGACCGGATAACACAGAGAGGTTCTGCGGTTCCGGACCGAGCAACGGGAAACGAAAAAACAGGATTGAGATTGGGTAGTGGGGCGGCGTACGGCCGTCCGCTCCCCGTGTCGGACAAAGAACGAACATGGCACGCAAAGTACCTCTGGAGAAGACGCGGAACATCGGCATCATGGCCCACATCGATGCCGGGAAGACGACGACCACCGAGCGCATCCTCTATTACACGGGGATCACGCACAAGATCGGCGAGGTGCACGAAGGCACTGCGACCATGGACTGGATGGTCCAGGAGCAGGAGCGCGGCATCACGATCACCTCGGCGGCCACCACCGCGTTCTGGGGCGATTACCGGATCAACATCATCGACACTCCGGGACACGTCGACTTCATGGTCGAGGTGGAGCGCTCGCTTCGCGTGCTCGACGGGGCGGTTGGTGTCTTTTGCGCGGTCGGCGGGGTCGAGCCGCAGTCGGAGACCGTCTGGCGGCAGGCCGACAAGTACGGCGTGCCGCGCATCGCGTTCGTCAACAAGATGGACCGCGTCGGCGCGAACTTCATCGCCGTGGTCAACCAGATCCGCCAGAAGCTCGGGAAGAACGCCGTTCCGCTGCAGCTCCCGATCGGCGCCGAAGATCATTTCAAGGGCGTGATCGATCTGGTGCAGATGAAGGCGCTCCTCTTCAAGGACGAGACCCTCGGCGCGCAATACGAGGTCACCGACGTGCCGGAGGAGCTCAGGGAAGAGGCCGAGCACTACCGCGAGAAAATGGTGGAGTCGATCGCCGAGCAGCACGACGAACTGCTGGAGAAGTACCTGGCCGGCGAGTCGCTGGAGATCGGGGAGCTGAAGAGCGCGCTGCGCGAGGCGACCATCGCCCAGAAGATCACCCCGGTCCTCTGTGGATCGGCGTTCAAGAACAAGGGCGTGCAGCCGCTGCTCGACTCCGTGGTCGACTACCTGCCCTCTCCGCTCGACATCCCGGGAATCAAGGGGATCAATCCGGAGGACGAGTCGTTCATCGAGCGGAAAGCGGACGACGAGCAACCGTTCTCCGCGCTCATCTTCAAAATCATGACGGACCCGTTCGTCGGCCAGTTGGCGTTCTTCCGCGTCTACTCGGGGCACGTCGAGTCGGGCACGGGAGTGCTGAACACGACGAAGGGAAACACCGAGCGCATCGGGCGTCTGCTGAAGATGCACGCCAACAAGCGCGAGGAGATCAAGGAAGTATGGGCGGGCGACATCGGCGCGGCGGTCGGGCTCAGGAGCGTGACCACCGGCGACACGATCTGCGACAAGGACGATCCGATCGTGCTGGAGACGATGACCTTTCCCGAGCCGGTCATCGCCGTGGCCATCGAGCCGAAGACGAAGGCCGATCAGGAAAAGATGGGCGTCGCGCTCGCGAAGCTCATGCAGGAAGACCCGACGTTCAAGGTCCACACTGATACCGAGACGAACCAGACGATCATCCGCGGCATGGGCGAGCTCCATCTGGAGATCATCGTCGACCGCATGATGCGCGAGTTCCACGTGCAGGCGAACGTCGGCAAGCCGCAGGTCGCCTACCGCGAGGCCATCACGCGCAGCAGTGAGGCGCACGGTCGCTTCGTCCGCCAGTCGGGTGGTAAAGGGCAGTACGGCGACGTCAAGATCCGCCTGGAGCCGATCAAGGAGAAGGACTTCGAGTTCGTCAACGCGATCGTCGGCGGCTCCGTGCCGAGAGAATTCATCAAACCGACCGAGCAGGGAATCAAGGAAGCGATGGAGAAGGGCATCATCGCGGGGTATCCGATGACCGGCGTGCGGGCCACGCTGTACGACGGTTCGTACCACGACGTCGACTCCAGCGAGATGGCCTTCAAGATCGCCGGCTCCATGGCCTTCCAGGAAGGGGCCCGCAAGGCACACCCCATCCTGCTCGAGCCGATCATGGACGTCGAGGCGGTGACGCCGGAGGAATACGCCGGCGACGTGATGGGCGATCTGTCGCGGCGCCGCGGGAAGATTCAGCAGATGGACGAGCGGGGCGGGGCGAAGGTCATTCGCGCGCACGTGCCGCTCTCGGAAATGTTTGGATACGCCACGCAGCTGCGCTCGATGTCGCAGGGGCGGGCCAGCTACACGATGCAGTTCTCCGCATACGAGCCGGCGCCGAAGAGCGTGGCCGATGAGGTGATCGCCAAGGTGGCAGGGTAAAACCACGAAGTGCCTTCGGCACTCGGTACTGGAGGAGTGAATGGCAAAAGAGAAATTCGACCGCAGCAAACCGCATGTCAACGTCGGCACGATCGGTCACGTCGACCACGGCAAGACGACGCTGACCGCCGCGATCACCAAGATCCTGGCGGCGAAGGGGACGGCGAGTTTCGTCGCCTTCGATCAGATCGATAAGGCCCCCGAGGAGCGCGAGCGCGGCATCACCATCGCCACCGCGCACGTCGAGTACTCGACCGAGAAGCGCCACTACGCGCACGTCGACTGCCCGGGACACGCCGACTACGTCAAGAACATGATCACCGGCGCGGCCCAGATGGACGGCGCGATCCTCGTCGTCTCGGCCGCCGACGGCCCGATGCCCCAGACGCGAGAGCACATCCTGCTTGCGCGCCAGGTCGGCGTCCCCTACATCGTCGTGGCCCTGAACAAGGTCGACGCCGTCGACGACCCCGAGCTGCTCGACCTGGTCGAGCTCGAGGTCCGCGAGCTGCTGTCCAGCTACGACTTCCCCGGTGACGAGATCCCGGTGATCCGCGTCTCCGCGCTCAAGGCCCTGGAGAGCGGCGACCCGAACTCCGAGTGGGGCCAAGGCATCCTCAAGCTGATGGACGCGGTCGACAGCTACATCCCCCTGCCGCAGCGCGCCATCGACAAGGACTTCCTGATGCCGGTCGAGGACATCTTCTCCATCTCCGGCCGCGGTACGGTGGTCACCGGCCGCATCGAGCGCGGCAAGGTCAAGGTCGGCGAGGAAGTGGAGATCGTTGGTCTGCGCCCGACACAGAAGAAGGTCGTCACCGGTGTGGAGATGTTCCGCAAGCTGCTCGACGAGGGCGTGGCGGGCGACAACGTCGGCCTGCTGCTGCGCGGCACCGAGCGCAAGGACGTGGAACGCGGGCAGGTCTGCGCCAAGCCGGGCTCGATCACTCCGCACACCAAGTTCAAGGCCGAGGTCTATATCCTGACGAAGGAAGAGGGCGGCCGTCACACGCCGTTCTTCAATGGGTATCGTCCGCAGTTCTACTTCCGTACCACCGACGTCACCGGAACGGCCGAGCTCCCGCAGGGGGCAGAGATGGTCATGCCGGGCGACAACACCTCGCTGGTCATTCAGCTGATCTCGCCGATCGCCATGGAGAAGGGTCTCCGCTTCGCGATCCGCGAGGGCGGCCGCACGGTCGGCGCGGGTACGGTGACGGACATCGTCGAGTAGGTCCAATCATGATGAACGAAAAGATCCGCATCCGACTCAAAGCGTACGACTACCGGGTCCTCGATCAGTCGACTTCGGAGATCGTCGACACGGCCAAGCGTACCGGAGCGAAGGTGGCAGGACCGATCCCGCTGCCGACGCAGGTATCGCGCTACACGGTCCTGCGCAGCCCGCACGTAGACAAGAAGTCGCGGGAGCAGTTCGAGATGCGGACGCACAAGCGGCTGCTCGATATCCTCGAGCCGACGACGCAGACCGTCGACGCGCTCATGAAGCTCGAGCTTCCCGCAGGTGTGGACGTGGAGATCAAGGCATTTGGCAAATAGCGGCCGGCACCCGGCGGTTCGCAGCTGGCGTTGAGCCGGACGCGAGGCGCCGACAGCCAGCCGCTGGAGTCATGACATGGCAATCGAAGGAATCATCGGCAAGAAGGTCGGAATGACCCAGGTTTTCGCCGAGGACGGCGCGCTCGTCCCGGTGACGGTCATTCAGGCCGGTCCCTGCCTCGTGGTCCAGAAGAAGACCGCCGACAAGGACGGCTACGACGCCGTGCAGGTCGGCC
>DATFUW010000140.1:0-7773 GCA_035260605.1 Thermoanaerobaculia bacterium
CAGGTACAGTCCCTGCCCCACGCCGTAGAAGAGCTGCTGCCGGGAACCGAGCGCGAACTCCGCGAGCGGCGCGAAATCTCCCTCGGCTGCCTGATGGACGAGATCGGGGACGTAGACCGCAGTCGCCGATTCATACATCAGATAGCGCAGCGCTTCGCCGAGGAGATTGCGGGAGAGCGAGACGTGCACCGGATCGCCCGTCTTCGGGTCGAGGATGTCGACCGGCACCGGCTTCGCCGTCGTGCGCGCGACGATCGAACGCAGTTCCGACGGAAGGTTGGGGAAGGCGGTGCGGCACGCCGGATCCTGCCTGCAGTCGGAGAAGATGTTCTCGATGGCCTGCTGTGCATACCGCGGAAAATGCAGCGGAGCCGGATCGTCGGTCGGATCGATTCCCTGCAGGACTGCGGTGCGCACGTGGTCGGGATGCCGGCCGATGTACACCAGCGCGGCGCGAGTCCCGTACGAGCGGCCGAAGACATCGAGGCGGTCGTAGCCCAGCGCGCCGCGCACTTCGTCGAGATCGTCCATCGACGGCGCGGTGGTGTACATCCGCAGATCGGCGGTCTTCTCCAGCGTGGCACGGCACTCCCGCACGCGGTCGACGGGAAAGAACGAACCGAGGGCCGTCTGCGGGTCCTTCCCGGGATAGAGATCGCACTCCAGGGCGTGCGAGCCGCCGGTGCCGCGCTGATCGACGAGGAGGATGTCGCGGTGCTTGCGCAGCGCCGCGTACTGGCTCGCGAGGAACGGAGCGATCGAGGTCGCCGTCAGCCCCGGACCGCCGGCGAGAAATGTGATGGCGTCGGGCTCGCTCGGAGAGCCGGTCGCCGGGAGAACGACGACCGCGAGACCAATCCGCCGTCCCCGTTTCGCCTCCCGGTTCTCCCACACCTCGTACGTCCCGCACTTCGCCTTTTCCTTGACGCCGGGGACGTCGCAGGGGGAAAGGAACGCGCCTCTGGGGGCGGCGGCTGCAGTGGCGGCGGACAGGATCAACATGGACCCCGCGAGCACCGCGTTCGAACGAAGCATGCACGAAGAATACGCGCGACGCCGGATCGGAGTTACCGCAGCGGAAGGGGTTGGAGCGGGAAACGGGACTCGAACCCGCGACATCGACCTTGGCAAGGTCGCACTCTACCAACTGAGTTATTCCCGCGTGCTCGCGCAGGGTAGGAAACCGGCGCGGTGCTGTCAAGTAACTGCCCGCCGGTCCGGGCTATTCCGGACGCCGCGGCCAACCGGTCCTACGACGGCCGCTCCACGCGGATCCCGTAGGCATGCAGTTTCCGATAGAGATTCGATCGCTCGACGCCGAGGGCCTCGGCGGTGCGGGAGACGTTGCCGGCGAATTCGCGCAGGCGGGAGAGGATGTACTGCTTCTCGAAGGCGTCGCGCGCCTCGCGGAGCGTCAGGTTGGCCGCCACTTCGGCGGGTGCGGCGCCGCGCGTACCGAGTTGCACGTCGTCGGCCTCGATGGCATCGCCCCGCAGCAGAATGGCCAGACGCTCGGTCACGTTGCGCAGCTCGCGCACGTTCCCCGGCCAGTGATAGGCCTTCAGTTTCGCGGCGGCGCCGGCCGAGAGCCGCTTGCGCGCCGTTCCGGTCTCCGCGGCGAAGCGGCGCAGGAAATGCTCGGCCAGCAGGACGACGTCGTTCCCCCGCGCGCGCAACGGCGGAACCTGCAGGGGAATCACATTGAGCCGGTAATACAGGTCGTCGCGGAAATTGCCGCGCTCGATCTCCGCCTCGAGGTTCTTGTTCGTCGCGGCAATCACCCGGACATCCACGGTGATCGGCTGCTGCCCGCCGACCTTCTGGAAGGTCTGCTCCTGCAGCACGCGCAGCACCTTGGCCTGCGTCCGCAGGCTCATATCTCCGACCTCGTCGAGGAAGAGCGTGCCGCCGTCGGCCAGCTCGAACTTTCCCTTTCGTTCGTCGATGGCGCCGGTGAACGCGCCCTTGCGGTGTCCGAACAGCTCGGATTCGATGAGCTCTTCGGGGATGGCGGCGCAGTTGACGTCGATGAAGGGCTGTTCCGCGCGGTGCGACAGGCGGTGCAATGCGCGGGCGACGATCTCCTTGCCGCTGCCGTTCTCGCCGGTGATAAGCACGCGGCTGTTCGAGGGGGCGGAGCTGCGGATCTGCGCCTGGAGCGCGCGCATGGGCTCGCTCTCGCCGATGAGCATCTCGTCGCCCGTGGTCACCTGGCGCCGCAGGTCGCGGACCTGATCGCGCAGCTTGCGGTCCGACAGCGCGTGCCCCACGCTCAGCAGCACGCGCTCCAGCGAGAGCGGCTTCTCCAGAAAGTCGTACGCGCCGAGGCGCGTGGCGCGGACGGCGGTGTCGACGTTTCCGTGGCCGGAGATGACGATCACCGGCGGAGCTCCGGCGGAGCGCAGCCGCTCGAGCACGGCCATGCCGTCGACCCCCGGCAGCCAGAGGTCGAGGATGACGAGGTCGAATTCCTCGCGTGCGAACTGCGCCAGACCTTCCTCGCCCGATTCGCAGACCGCGGTGCGGTGCCCCTCGTCTTCGAGGATCCTCGCCAGAGTCGTACGGATCGAGGGTTCGTCATCGATGATCAGGATCTTCGGCATGCATCACGCGGGGAGCTCGATCTCGAACCGCGTTCCTTTCGGATAGTTGTCGTGCACGGAGATGCGGCCGTCGTGATCGTTCACGATGCGGTGAACGATCGCCAGCCCCAGGCCGGTGCCGCGGCCCTTGGTGGAAAAGTACGGGAGGAAGAGCTTGTCCTTGTCGTTGTCGGGAACGCCGCGGCCGGGATCGGCGACCTCGATCACCACGCGGTGCGGTGCGCGGCGGGCGGCGACGCGAATCTGTCCGGCATCGGTGGCCTCCACCGCGTTGTTCAGCAGGTTGCCGACGGCACGGCGGATCTGCTCGGGATCCATCAGCAGCTCGAGGTCGGGATCGACGCTGACCGTCACGCTCACTCCCGGCTTCACGTCGTTATAGAGGCTCGCCGCCTGCTGCAGGATCTCGGCGAGCTGCGCGTGGCGCAGATGCACGGCAGGCATGCGGGCGAAGCGCGAGAATTCATCGACCATCCGCTTGAGTTCCCGGACCTCGGAGACGATCGTCCGCGTCCCTTCCTCGACGGCTGCCTGGGCGTCGGCGTCGCGGTTGGCGGTCTTCCTGGCGATGCGCTCCGCCGAGAGCTGGATGGGAGTCAGCGGATTCTTGATCTCGTGGGCGATCCTGCGGGCCGCCTCGTTCCACGCTGCGAGTTTCTGCGCCTGCACGAGCTGCGTGGAGTCCTCGATGGCCAGCACCCACCCCTGCTCGGCCTCGCCGGTCAGGCGCGTGAGCGAGAGCTCGAGATAGCGGAGCTCGCCCGCGCGGATGACCGTGACCTCGCGCGCGCGCGCGCCGCGCGACACGGTCCACTCGCGCAGTGCCGTGTCGATCGGTGCCAGATCGCCCGAGAGCACCTCGTGCATCGATGCGCCCGGTGCGGGCTCGTCGATGCGCAGCATCTGCAGCACCGCGCGGTTCACGCTCAGCAGATGGAAGTCGTCGCTGAAGGCGATGATGCCCGCCGAGACGCTGTCGAGCACCGTCGACAGATAGCGGTTCGTCCGGGTCAGCGCGTGCCGCTGCTGGTCGAGCTGCAGCGACATCTGATTGAACGACTCGATCAGCCGTCCGACCTCGTCGGTGGCCTGCACGTCGACGCGCGACCCGTATCCCCCCTCGGCGATCTTCCCGGTCGCTTCGGCCAGCGCCTTGATCGGCACGGTGATGCGACGCGAGGCGTAAATCGACAGCCAGAGGGCGAAGAAGAGGATGGAGAGCGTGACCGCCAGGAAGAGCGAAGTCTGCGAGGCCTTCAGCGCCGGCCGCTGCGCGTCGAGCTGCTGGAAGTTCTTGTGCGCGATGATGCTCTCGTCGATCAGGTGGCTCATCGCCGCGGGGATGAAGACCCCGGCCACCGCCGCGTATTGCGTCGTGCCGATGCGCACTCCCGTCCGGATCCATTTGCCGCTCGGACAGGGATCGATTTTCACGGCGAATCCGCGGGCGGCCACGTCGTCGAAGAAGTTCGCCGGCGGCTCGCCAACTTCCTGAATCGGCGCCCGCGGATTGGCCACCGCCTTGACGATCGTGCCGTTGCGGTAGACCCCGGCCATGTCGATGACGTGGAACTGCTCGACGCGCGACAGGACGGCATCGAGGCGTGCCGGCTCGGTGGCCCCCGGCGCGGCAGCGATCTCCCGCGCCGCCGCCGCCGCGCGCGCCGCCGCCTGGTCCTGCGCCATCTGCGCGATCGCCTCCCCGTTCTGCAGGATCTTCCGCACCGGCGTGTTGAACCAGCGGTCGATCGAGACGCGCAGCAGATCCGTGGCCACGAAGAAGAGCAGGGCCACCGGAACGAGCGACATCAGCATGTACGTTGCCACGAGCTTCGTCCGGAAGCGCGAGCCGATGATCCCCCGCTGTCGCTCCAGCACCAGCTTGGCCATCCCCCGCAACAGCACGAAAGCGATGCCGATGATCAGCAGGACGTTGATGTCCCACAGCACGAAGAGCAGGACCTGGCTGCTGAGCGCCTCCGGCGAGAGCTCCTTCGCCTTCTGCATCGCGTAGTAGATGAGGCTCGTCGCCGCCAGAATCAGCAGCGGAACCGTCACGATGACCCGCGGGTCCTTGCGATAGCGATCGAGAAATTCGCGCGGTCGCATCACTTCGCCTGCTCGCCGGTGACCCGCACGGTGCGCCACCGGGTGGAGATCTCCCACGGCACGACGTACAGCAGCCAGCCGCGCATCAGGTCGGCCTTGGCGCGGACCCGCAGCTTCCACGGACGCCGCCTGCCGATGTCGAACAGGTCGGCCTCGTCGATCGTGGTCATCCGCTGTTCCAACGCTGCCAGATCGCTGAACGTTTCGGAGCGCACCAGACGCCGGTCGCGCCGGTAGTTCATCAGATACTCGCGCGTCACGGAGTTGAACGTGGCGATGACCTCGATGTGCGAGCGCGCGATCCGCTCGTCGAACCAATTCGGGCGGTCACGGTAGATCTCGATCACGTAGCCGAAACTCGTCGGCACGCCGCTCTGCAGGCCCTGCGAGGTCTCGGGCCGCTCGAACGCATGCGCGAGCCGGAACTGGATGCTCACCTTCCCGTTCGCCGCGGTCGCCGTCAGCCCGTCGATCTCCGGATCGGCGGCAAACGCCGCCGCCGCAACGAGAAAGAGCACTCCGGCGAGAACCGACTTCCGCACTGTGTGGCTTTTTTACCACACCTGGGGCAGTTCAGGCGAACAGCGGCTGGGAGGGCGCCGTCTCTCCGACGGTCTCGTCGGTCGCGGCGGTCGCTTCGAGGATCGCTGCGACGAAGCGCGAATGGAGCGCGTGGCCGGCGCGATTCGCCGTGATCTCGCCGACGATCGGACGGCCGATCAGCGCGAGATCGCCGAACAGGTCGAGCACCTTGTGGCGGACGAACTCGTCGCGGAACCGGAGCGGCCCGTTGGTCACGCCGTGGTCATCGAGGACGATGCAGTTTTCCACCGACCCGCCGCGCGCCAGTCCGGCGGCGCGGAGCTTGTCGACGTCGCGTACGAATCCGAACGTGCGAGCCGGCGCGATCCGCTTCAGAAAGCTCTCGCTGTGCGCGTCGAAGTGGAACGACTGCCGGCCGATCGCCGGATGCGGGAAGTCGATCCGATACTTCAGCACCAGCCGGTTCGACGGGATGAGCCGGATGCTCTTCTCCCCGTCGACGATCTCGATCGGCTCGCGGACCTTCAGCACCGCGACCTCAGCTCCGAGTTCGCGGACGCCGGCCGCATCGATGAGGTGCACGAAGGGAAGCGCGCTGCCGTCGACGATCGGCACTTCCGGACCGTCGATGTGAATCTCCACGTCCGTAATGCCGAAGGCCATCACCGCTGACAGGAGGTGTTCCACCGTGCCGACCGAAACGTCGTCCTTGCCCACCGTCGTCGCGTAGTCGAGCGCCGTGGTCGACGCCTGCAGCGCCGGGATCCGCAGTCCGTCCAGATCGCGCCGCACGAAACAGATGCCTGTGCCCGGCACCGCCGGCCGCAACTCGACCGTGGTGTAGATGCCCGAATGAAGACCGATGCCGGTGATGCTGACGTTTGCGCTGATCGTCCGACGTTTGGCGAACATGTCTGCCGTCCCCCCAGAGCATGGCAGGTGCCATGAACTGCCGAGCGCGCTGATTTCGATTAACTCTTTAGTTTCTATTGTTTACCGATTCAGAGCCGCGGCCGTCGATCGCCGCTCTTGTGGTCACCGTGAATCACACCTGTGGTATTCGTGACACGGTGGATACACTTGCGGGGATGACGGAGCGTCCGATCGGCCGCGCGTGGGCTGCGGCAGCCGTAGCAGGCGTGGTGGTCGCTGCCGCCTTCCTTCACCTTCACGGCGTCAATGGCCCCGATTACTGGCGGTGGGAGTGGCGAACGCCAGCGGCCCTCGTGTCCACCGTTCTGCTGCTGGCGCTCGCTGCCTCGCCGGCGCTCGTCGCGCAGAGAGTCCGGCGGCCCGGCCTCGCGGTGGCCCTGCTGTGCGTCGCGGTGATGGCGCTGCAACTGACGGCGAACGCCATCGAGCCGGGACTTCGCGGGACGGCGCGGATCCGCCGCGTCGCGGCCGACCAGTTGACGACGAGCTACTACACGGTGGCGGAGTCGATCGTCCGCGCGGAGCAGAGCGGACACCCGGTCGACTGGATCCGGCAGTACGACGAAATCCTTCGGCTCGCGCCACAGCACGCCACGACGAAGCCGCCCGGCCCGATCGCATTCTACGTCGCCGTGATTTGCCTCTTCGGGACGGCGAACGCGCCGCTTGCGGCGGCCGGGCTGCTGGCGCTGTTCTCGGCGGGGAGCGTGGCGGCGACCTGGTGGGCGGCGCGCACGATCGCCGGCGATGCCGCGGCGCTCCAGTCGGCCACCCTCATGGCGCTCGCCCCCTCGATGGCCGTCTTCTTTCTCTATCTCGATCCCGCCTATCCGATCCTCTCGTGCGCCATGCTCGTGACCTGGTACCTGGCGCTCAAGAGCGGCAGCGCCGCCTCGGCGGTCACCTTCGGCCTCGTGCTCTTCCTGACCACGCTGACCAGCTACACGCTTCTGGTGATGGGCTTCGTCCTCGCGGGGATGACGATCTTTTCCTTCGGCTCGCTCCGCACTCCGCAGTCCGCGCTGCGGATGATCCGGATGGAGACGATCGGCTTCTCCGTGTTCCTCGCCGCGTACGGCGTGCTGTGGCTGTCGACCGGATTCAATCCCGTCTCGGCGTTCCGCACGGCGGTCGACATGCAGTACCGCTACCTTCCGCTGCTGCACCGCCCGTATCCGGAGACCATTCCGTGGGACGCGCTCGATTTCTGCCTCGGCTCGGGGTGGGTGCCGGTGCTCCTCGCGGCGCTCTGGCTGACCACCCGCCGAAACGAGCAAGCGCCGCGGACGCGCAGCGTGGTGATCTGGGGGCTGCTCACGCCGGCCGTGGTGGCGCTGACCGGTCTGATCCAGGCAGAGACGGCGCGCGTGTGGATCTTCCTGCTTCCACTCCTGATGATCCCGGCGGGGCTGGAGCTGAGCCGCTGGCCGCCGCGGCTCCGCGCCGTGGCGCACGTGGCCATGATCGCCGTGACGATCGCGCTTTACGCGAACATGACCTTCATCGGGATTTCATCGCGGCCGCCGCCTCGCGCTCAGCCTCGCGCCGCTTCTCGCTCTCGCGCTTGTCGTACTGTTTCTTGCCG
>DATFUW010000141.1:0-5270 GCA_035260605.1 Thermoanaerobaculia bacterium
AACGGCGCGCGACTACGGGCTGCGCGTCGACTGGTGGGTCGACGAGAGCGCCGATCCGGAGCGTTCCACCCGCGCCGCCGCGGAATACCTGCGCGATCTGTATTCGCAGTTCCACGACTGGCCGCTGGCCCTCGCGGCGTACAACGCCGGGCCCTCCCGGATCCAGCGCGCGATGGACAAGACGGGTGCCACGACGTTCTGGGATCTCGTCGACTCGTCGGTGATCCCGCGCGAGACGCGGGGTTACGTGCCGACCTTCTTCGCCACGCTGATCATCGCCTCCGATCCGGCAACGTATGGATTCCGCCTCGGCGAGCCCGCCGATCCCGGAGTGCGGCGGGTCGAGGTCGAGGGCCCGCTCTCGCTGGCCTTCGTCGCCGACGCGGCGGGAGTCGACGCGGACACGCTGCGTGAACTCAACCCATTTCTCCGCCACGGGATCGCCCCGCCCGGAACGTCGTCGATCCGCCTTCCCGCGCATGCCGCGGAGACGATCGCCGCGCGCGCACGGACGCTGAAGAACGACGACGCGAACGTCGCCGTCTGTGCCTACACGATGCGCAAGGGCGATACGCTCCGCAGCCTGGCCCGAGCCCTCGGAGCATCGCCGTCGACCATCCTGGCGATGAACGGACTCGATCGCTCCGACCACCTCCGCCGCGGAGACTCGATCTATCTGCCGGTGCGCGCGCGTGCGCTCGGAAGCTTGCTGGAGAATGCGCAGGCCTGGGTGTCGGTACACAAGGGCGATACGCTCTATTCGATCGCCAAACGCCATCATCTGAGCGTCTCCGAACTTTGCGACCTGAATCAGATCTCGCGCAAGCACCAGCTGCATCCCGGTGACAAGCTCCGGGTCGGCGCGCCGCGAGCCCTCACGGCCGGCGGGATGTGATTCGAATCGCGGGGTTGTCGCCCACCGGCAGCGACAACATACAATTCCCCCCATGCGCCGACTCGCCTTCGCACTGCTCTTTCTCGCGACCTCCCTCTCCGCCCGCGTCACGAGTGTGGAGATCCTCCATCGTGCGGACCTCGGCCCGCATCTGGAGAAGATCGTGGGGAAGGTCCACTACGCGGTCGATCCGGCCAATCCGCATGACGCGATGATCGTCGATCTCGACAAGGCGCCGCGGAACGCCGCGGGCGAGGTGGAGTTCGCCGCCGATCTGTACGTGATCCGGCCGAAGGGCTTCCGCAACGGGACGCTGTTCGTCGAGATTTCGAACCGTGGCGGGAAGGCGTTCGTATCGAAGGCCGACCCGCAGAGCGAGGCGGACATCCGCGACCACTTCCTGTTCGACCGGGGCTACACCGTAGCCTGGATCGGCTGGCAGTTCGACGTCCCCCCCGGCGCCGACCGCCTCCGGCTTGATGCGCCGGTGGCCCCGGGAATCACGGGGCGCGTCCGGTCCGACTGGGTAGTCACGGAGAAGACAGCCGAGCACACCGTCTCGCACCTCATCGTCGGCACTCTGGGGGGAACCGGATATCCGGCTTTCAACCCGAACGACCGCCGGAACGTGCTGACGGAGCGCGACGCGCCGACCGCGCCGCGCCGCGTGATCCCCCATCGCCGCTGGCGCTTCGTCGATCCGATGACCGTGCATCTCGACGGCGGCTTCGTCCCCAACAAGATCTACGAGGTCATCTACACGGCCAAGGATCCGGCAATCGTCGGCACGGGGCTGGCGGCGATCCGCGATTTCGTCTCGTACAGCAAGTACGATCCGACGGCGGTCACGGCGTCGGCGCGCGCCTACGGATTCGGCATCTCGCAGAGCGGCCGCTTTTTGCGGCACTTCCTCTATCAGGGATTCAACGCCGATGAGCAGGGGCGCGAGGTCTTCGATGCCATGGACGTCCACGTCGCCGGCTCGGGCCGCGGAAGCTTCAATCACCGTTTCGCCCAGCCGTCGCGCGACTCCGAGCCGCTGACGCCGCTCTTCTACCCCAACGACATCTTCCCCTTCACCGATCTCCCAACGACCGACCCGCTGACCGGCGTCACCGCCGGACTGCTCGACCGCGCGGTCGCCGAAAAAGTCGTGCCGAAAATCTTTTATACAAATACTGCATATGAATATTGGTCGCGCGGCGAGTCGCTCTGCCACACGACGCCCGACGGTACCCGCGACATGCCCATCCCCGCGACCTCGCGCATCTACTTTCTGGCCGGCACGTCGCACGTCCCGGGGCCGTTTCCACCGCGCAAACGCCAGTCGCAGAACCTCGACAATCCGGCGAGCTACTGGCCGATGCTCCACGCGCTGTTCGACGCACTCGACGCCTGGACGCGCGACGGGGTCGAGCCGCCGCCGAGCCGCTACCCGCACATCGCCGACGGCACGCTCGTGCCGGCCTCGAAGCTCGCCGTGAAGTTTCCCGCCACTCCCTACGCGGTGTACGAAATGCAGCTCGGGCCGGAGTGGAACCACGGGATCACGATGGAGCCGCCGAAGGTCGTGGGCGCCTATCCGGCACTCGTCCCGCAGGTCGGCCCCGACGGAAACGAGATCTCCGGCGTGCGGATGCCGCGGGTGACGGTCCCGCTGGCGACGTGGACGGGGTGGAACCTGCGCGATCCTTCGATCGGGTTTCCCGACACGCGCCAGAATTTCATCGGGTCATACATTCCGTTCGGCCGCGCGCGGGTGCTCGAGCTCGACCGCGACGAGTCCGAATTCCTCGGCCGCAGGACCGCCGCCGCGCTGCAGCTCATCGACGAGCGGCTCCTCCTCCCCGAGGACCTCATCGCGATGCTTCGGCGCGGACAGCGGGAGTGGGACTTTGCTTTGGGAGCCGGACAGTGAAGGTCGATCCCTTCCCGGGCTCGCTCTGCACCTCGACCGTGCCGCGGTGCAGCAGAACGAGATGCCGCGTGATCGACAGACCGAGGCCGCTTCCGGCCACCTCCTCGGACCGGCTCTTGTCGATGCGGTAGAAGCGGCGGAAGACGTTGGTCTGCTCGCTCTGGGCGATGCCTTCGCCCTGATCGCTGACCCGCACCACGCCGAAGTCCTTCTCCTCGCCGATGGCGATGCGCACGCTCTTCCCGCGGCCTCCGTACTTGATGGCGTTGTCGACCAGGTTCGAGACGGCCTGCTGGATGCGCAGCGGGTCGGCCAGCACCGTGGCCGCGCCGCTCACTTCGAAGCGGACGTCGTTCTGCTGCGCGGCCTCGGCGAAGTCCTCGCAGAGATCATCGACCAGCCGGCGGAGATCGACGTTGCGCGGATCGAGCGCCAGGTCTCCAGACTCGATGCGGCTCAGCTCGGAAAGGTCCTCGGCCAGCCGCTCGAGGCGCTTGATCTGCCGGGCCATGATGCGCCGGAGGTGCCGGTCGTCCTCTGCGCTGAGGCGGTCGGCGCCGGTCTCGAAGGTCTCGACGGCCGAGCGCAGCCCGGCAAGCGGCGTCCGCACCTCGTGCGAGAAATCGGCGATGAAATTGCGCCGGATGGCCTCCAGCCGTTCGATCGCCGTGACGTCGATGAAGAGGGCCACCGCGGCGACCGGATCGGAATGCAGCGGCAGTGCGCGCATCTCGATCTTGCGCTCGCCGGCGCCCGCACGGACGGAGAAGCGCTCGGCCGATTCTTCGCCGGCCAGCGCCCGATCGAACGAGCGGAACACCTGCGATACCCGGACGACGTCGTGCAGCGGCCGTCCGATCACGCTCTCCGGGACTTCGAACAGCTCGCCGAAACGGCGGTTGGCGATGGCGATGCGGCGGTCTCTGCGCAGGCCGAGCAGCCCTTCGCCCAGTCCATCGAGCATCTGCAGATCGGCGGCGCGCTGCTGCTGCAGCAACTCCAGCTCGGCCGAGACCCGCCGCCGCTCGCGCTCGCTGGTGTCGGCCCTCCGCCCGGCGGCGCGGATCTCGAACGCCGCGAGCCAAGCGATGGCCACCAGGGCAGCGAGGGCGAGCGTGAGGGCCAGGATCACCGTCACTCCTGCGGCGGATCGTAGCGGTAGCCGAAACCGACGACGGTCGAGATCCGCTCCGGGCCGATTTTCTTGCGCAGGTTGCGGATGTGCGCGTCGACCGTGCGCGTCTCCACCTCGTCGGACATCTGCCAGACTTCGCTGAGGATGCGGTCCCGCGAGATCACTGCCGAGCGGTTCCGCACCAGCAGCCAGAGCAGCTCGAACTCCTTGCGCGGCAGTTTGATCTCCTGTCCGCGGCGGTAGACGCGCAGCGATTTGTGATCGATTCGCAGGTCGGGATCCTGATAGACCGCCGGCTGCTCATCGCCGGCGCGCGTGCGCCGGAGGATGGCGCCGACGCGGGCCATCAGTTCGCGCATGCTGAACGGCTTGGTGAGGTAATCGTCGGCCCCGAGCTCCAGTCCGGTGACGCGATCCCGTTCCGAACCGCGCGCCGTGAGCATGAGAATCGGCACGGCACGGGTGTTCGGATCGCGGCGGAGCTCGCGGCAGATGGTCAGCCCGTCGACATCGGGCAGGTTGAGATCCAGAACCACGAAATCGAACCCCCCTCCCTGCACGGCGAGGAGCCCCTCGTGCCCGCGGGCGAAGCGGGCGACCTCGTATCCTTCGCGCTCGAGATTGAGCTGGATGGTGAACGCCAGGTCGGAATCGTCTTCGATCAGCGCGATGCGCTTCATTCGTGTTCGGGAGCGGCAGCGTGTTTGATCATCTTTCCCTCGACGAGGTAGACGACCATTTCACAGATGTTGGTCGCGCCGTCGGCCATTCGTTCGAAATACTTTCCGATGAAGGTTAGGCGGATGGCGCGGGAGATGTTGCGCGGATCTTCGAGCATGTAGGTCAGCAGTTCGCGGAACGACTGCTCGGTCATCTGGTCGACCGTGTCATCGCGGGCGATGACCGACCGCGCCAGCGCGGCGTCGCCACGGACGAACGCGTCGAGCGCCTGCCGCACCATTGCCTGGGCCTCCTGCGCGAGACGGGGGATGAGGGTCATGGGCTTGATCTGCGGCTCGCGGTTCAGCTCGATGACGCGCTCGCAGACGTCCTGCGCCAGGTCGGCGATGCGCTCCAGGTCCGGCGTGATCTTCATGATCGCCGCCACGAAACGCAGATCAATGGCCGCCGGCTGCATCTTGGCGATCAGCTCCAGCGTCCGCCGATCGATCTCCAGCTCCATCTGATCGATCCGCCCGTCGTTGGCGATCACCTCCTCGGCCAGCGAGGTGTCGCGCTCCAGCAGGCCGCGGATCGACTGCATGATCGCGTCTTCGACCATGGCCCCCATGCGCAGGAGGCAGTCCTTGATTTCCTCGATG
>DATFUW010000142.1:0-2533 GCA_035260605.1 Thermoanaerobaculia bacterium
CCCCGGCGATCTGGCCAAATACAAACCGATCAAGGGCCAGAAGGACGACTTCTGGGTCAAGAGCGTGACCGAAGACAGCGCGCACTCCTGGTACAAGGGCTCGGGCCCCCTGCATCCGTACGAAGGCAAGACCGATCCCGAGTACACCGATTTCCAGGAGAACGGGAAATACTCCTGGGTCAAGGCGCCGCGGTTCGGAGGCGAGGCGGCGCAGGTCGGTCCGCTGGCGAACGTCCTCTGCGGCGTGGCCGCCGGAAATCCGCTGATGACCAAGTGGACCACCGCGGCGCTCGACAAGATCTCCGGGATCGCCAAGATCAAGGCCACGCCGGCGATGCTCCATTCGACGCTCGGCCGCCACGGCGCACGCGCGGTCCGCACCGCGGTCCTTTCGGAGCTGGCGTACAAGCACTGGCAGCTTCTGTTCGACAACGTCACCAAAGGCGACACCACGATCTACAATCCGCCGACCTTTCCCAAGGGCGAGATCGAGGGCGTCGGATTCCACGAGGCGCCGCGCGGCACGCTGTCGCACTGGGTGGTCATCGACAACGGAGCAATCAAGAACTATCAGGCCGTCGTGCCGACGACCTGGAATGCCAGCCCGCGCGACGAGAAGGGACAGCCGGGACCGTACGAGGCCGCGCTGCTCGGGAATCCAATCGCCGACAGCCAGCATCCGCTGGAGGTCCTGCGCACGATCCACTCCTTCGACCCGTGCATGGCCTGCGCGGTCCATCTGTTCGATCCGAAGGGCAACAAGGTCGCGAAAGTGAAAGTGCTCTGAGGAAGGGTGGCGCTGCGGCGCCTCTGGGCGAGGGGATCGACACACACATGATGACCATTGGCATCCTTGGGATCGGGAACGTTCTGATGGGCGACGACGGGATCGGTCCCGCCGTCATCCGCTATCTCGATGCGCACTTCGAGTTTCCCGACGACGTGACCGTCGAAGACCTCGGCACGCCGAGTCTCGATTTGCCGAACTACCTCGCGGGCCTGGAGACGGCGATCTTCATCGACGCGGTCGCGGAGGACGCGCCGGCCGGGTCGATCCATACGTACACCCGCGAGCAGATTCTCGCGGTCCCTCCCGGAATTCACATCAGCCCGCACGAGCCGTCGGTCAACGACGCGCTGGCCGTGCTCGATTTCGCGGGCACGGCACCATCGGACGTCTTGCTCATCGGCGTCGTCGCGCAGACGCTCGACGGCGGCGTGATGCTGTCGAACGCGGTGGCCACCGCGGTGCCGCAGGTCGCGGAGGTCGTGCTCGCCGAACTGGCGGCACGCGGAGTCCGCATTCAATCGCGCGAAACGCCCATCCAGCAGTCTCGCTGGTGCAGTGTCTCACTATGATCGTACCGATCCTTCTCTTCGCCGCCGCGGTGGCGACGGCACAACCCCTGAGCAACAGCGACTGCCTGGCGTGCCATGACACGCTCAGCGAGAAGACGTTCGGGGGCTCGGTCCACGGGCCGTTGCAGTGCACCGACTGTCACGCCGACATCACCGCCGCGGGCCCGCATGATCCGGCGCCGAAAGCGGTCGACTGCGCCACCTGTCACGGCGACGAAACCGAAGGCTGGAACCACAGCCTGCACGCCGCGGCCCTGAAGAGCGGAACGGCGCACGGCGCCCGCTGCACCGACTGCCACGGGCCGGCGCACGAGATCCTGCCGTCGTCCGATCCGAAGTCACGGACCTTCCGGACGGCGATTCCGGCGACCTGCTCGCGATGTCACGCACAGAAGTTCGTCGTGGCCAGGGCCGGCCTGTCGACCCAGCCGGCGATTGCCTATCAGCAGAGCGTGCACGGCCGGGCGACGGCGCGCGGTTCGATGAAGGCCGCCGTCTGCACCGATTGTCACGACAGCCATCTCGTGCGGCCGGGAAGCGATCCCCAGTCGGGCATCTTCAAGTTCAACGTGGCCCGCACCTGCGGGAAGTGCCACCCTGCGATTGCCGCACAGTTCGACGACGGGGTCCACGGGAAGGCACTGGCGCGCGGCAACTGGAGCTCGCCGACCTGCACCGACTGCCACGGCATCCACGCCATCTCCCCGGCGGCCGATCCGGTCCGCGGCCCGCGCGGAAGCTGCGTGCACTGCCACCAGGCCGTCCGCCTGACCGAGGAGTTTGGCGTGCCGGCCAACCGGGTCAGCACGTACGAGTCGAGCTATCACGGGCTGGCCAGCCAGATGGGGCTCCGCTCCGCGGCCGACTGCTCGAGCTGCCACGGCGCGCACGACGTGCTGCCCTCGTCCGATCCGCGCTCCGCGGTCAACAAGAACAATCTGATGAAGACCTGCGGGCGGTGTCATCCGGGAGCGCAGGCGAATTTCACGCGCGGCAAGATCCATCTGACCACTGCCGATGTCAGCGACCTGCCGTCGCAGATCAACACGTGGCTCCGGCGCATCTACATCGTCCTGATCGTGGTGGTGATCGGATTCATGGCGCTGCACAACCTGCTCATCTGGTTCCGCAAGGCGCAGCTCAGGCGGCGCGATCCGAACCGCGTCGTGGTGCG
>DATFUW010000143.1:0-4686 GCA_035260605.1 Thermoanaerobaculia bacterium
GTCCGCGAAGGGAAGCTGCAGATGACCACCGGCGAGGTGATGGAACAGCCGAAGGTCGTGGCACGTGCCGACGAACTGTTGCGCGACGTCGTGGCGCGCATGGGCGTGGAGAACGTCGACCGCTGTCCGGTCGTCGCTCCCGACGGATCGAAACGGGTGATCGGATTTCTCAGCCCGTCGGACCTCGTCCGCACGCGTTTCCGCCAGCACGCGATCCATATGGAGAGCGCCGACATTACACTCTTCTGATGATGCGCGGCCGCTGGCTGGGTGTTGTCGTTTGGCTCCTCGCGGTTTGCGCGAACGCGCAGGTCTTCCGGGTGAGCGGCTTCCTCATCGCCCGCGGGATCAATGTGGAATCGCAGCCGTCGTGGCTGGCCGGCGGATTCGGACGGCTCGACGCCGGCGCGCGGAGCGCCGGATCCAGCACGAACACTCACCAGGAAGAGGCGCAGCTCGCCGTCGATTGGACCCCGTCGCAGTGGTTCACACTGCACGCGCATGGAGTGGCCCGCGACGAGCCGCAGGCCGCGGGCGGGCGGCGTGGCGGGCTGGTCGAGGCCTACATTGACCTGCACCACGACTTCGGGGCGAACGGCCTGCGTCTGCGCGCCGGAGAATTCTTCCTTCCGACCTCGCGCGAGAACACCGATCCCCTCTGGAACTCGCCGTACACGATCTCCTTCTCGGCACTGAACACCTGGATCGGCGAGGAGTTCCGGCCGGTTGGCGCGGAGCTGCAGTGGGTGCGCCTCACGCCGGTCGCCGTGATCACCGCGGCCGGCGGGGCCTTCCGTGACAACGACACGATGGGGACGCTGCTCGGCTGGCGCGGATGGTCGATCGGCAACCGCCTCTCGGTCTACGGCGAGACCCTCCCGCTGCCGCCCCTCCGTTCGCTGCACGATCCGCACGGCTTCGTCGATCAGCGCCCCGACGGGACGCAGCCGTTCGGCCCCGATCTCGATGGCAGGACCGGCTTCACGGCGCGCGTGCGCGCCTCCATCCCCGACCGCGCGCTGCTGCAGTTCGCGCGGATCGACAACCGTGCCGACCGGGACGAATACCGCGGCGAATACGCGTGGCAGACGCGATTGAACCTGCTCAGCGCCGAGCTCGACGGTCAGCACGGAACGACGCTCGCTGCCGAATACGGATGGGGATCGACCGGGATGGGATTCGCGCCGAGGGCCTTCGTCGATTTGACGTACTACGCGGCGTACGCGCTGGTGTCGCAGAAATTCGGGCGCAACCGATTCTCGGTCCGGCTCGACGCCTTCAACACCCGCGATCGCGACCATTCCATCGCCGAGACGAACGACGAGAGCGGGCGGGCCTGGACCCTGGCCTGGTTCTTCGAACCGCACCCGTCGGTTCGCCTCGGAACGGAATTTGCGAACATTTCAGCCCGTCGCCTCGCGGCCGCCGAGTCGGGTTTCGATCCGAATACCGATGGAAGAACGCTGACCGTCGAAGTGAGAGTTCGATTTTGAGTGATCATGACCAATCCGGAACAGCTCAGCGACGAGCTCCGCCGCGGTGACGGCGACTTTATGCGAAACCGCCGGGGCATCATCGGCCTGGCGATGGTGGCCTCCGGATCGATGGCCCTCATCGCTCTTTACCAGACCGGCATCCTCCGGAGAGTTCCCGAACCGCGCTGGAGACTGCTCGACGCGGAGAAAATCAACGCCTCGCCGCAGGCCTACAGGCTGCTCGACGTCCCCGACGCGATCCTCGGCCTCGGCAGCTACGCGGCCACGATGGGCCTCGCGGCGATGGACGGGAAGGACCGGCACCGGACCCATCCCTGGATTCCGATCGCTCTCGGCGCGAAGGTCCTCTTCGACGCCGCGAACGCCGGAAGGCTGGCCATCGAGGAGTGGACCGAAAATCGCGCGTTCTGTCTGTGGTGCCTTCTGGCCGTGGCGGCCACCTTCGCCACCGTGCCGCTTGCTTACCCGGAGGCGCGGGCCGCGCTCAGGGCACGACCCCGTCCACCAGCTCCGGAGGGATCACTTCCCGAAAGCGAATGGTCAGCGTCCCCCGAGGGGTGGCGATGGCGACATGGCCGATCGCTGCGCCGGCTGCTCCGGCAGCGGTGACCGCGATGGTCGTGGCGTTTTCGGCCCGCAGCTCCCGTCCTCCGGCCACGATCACGATGGTCGCGTTCTCCGCGCGTGCGTCATCCAGCGGCTCATCCGCGAGGAGATGCTCGCCGTTGCGGGTGATGCTCACCAGCCAGCCCTGATGCCTGCTTGCGAACGAGGCCAGAAACGCGGGCCACTGGTTTTTGGGAATGGTGCGTGTATTCACGGTGAGGACGCTTTTTCACAAATACTTCCGAAACCACTCCCGGGCCAACTCGGCAACTTTCTCCAGCGTTCCCGGCTCCTCGAACAGATGCGACGCGCCGGGGACGATCTCCACTTTGGCGAACGTTGCCTTCATCTGTCGATATGCCTGCCGGTTCATCTCGATCACCGGGGCGTCATCGCCGCCGACGATCAGCAGCGTGGGCGCCTTGACCTTGGGCAATGCGTCGCCGGCAAGATCGGGCCGGCCGCCGCGCGAGACGACGGCCGCGATCAGATCCGGCTTCGCCGCCGCGGCCACGAGGGCCGCCCCTCCGCCCGTGCTCGCACCGAAGACGCCGATCTTCAGTTCGGGATGCGCGGCGTGCAGCCACTGGGCCGCGCCGACGAGCCGTCTGGCCAGCAGGTCGATGTCGAAGCGCAGATGAGAGGTGCGCGTGTCGATCAGCTCCTCGTCGTGCGTCAGCAGATCGATCAGCAGCGTGCCGAGGCCGCCGGCGCGCAGGGCCGCCGCGACGGAGCGGTTGCGCGTGCTGAAGCGGCTGCTTCCGCTGCCGTGCGCGAACAGCACGACCGCGGTGGCATTCGGCGGCACGATCAGATTGCCGGCGAGTTCCACGCCTTCCGTGCGGATGGTGATCAGTCCCTCGTCCCGGTTCGTCGTGGTCGTCATAGCGTCGATGGATACGTCTCCGGCACCTCGGGCGTGTGCACGATCTCCCAGCGCTCGAGCGGCTCGACGGCGCGCGTGACGTCGTAGTGCAGGACGGCATCGAACTGCTGCGGCAGCGATGCGTGAAAGTAATGGCTCACCCGTTCGCTCTGCGGAAGATAGATGACGCCGATGGCCCGCTCCAGGCGCGGATCTTCGAGTGCCACCGCCGCGTCATTGTCGCGAAGCGGGAGGAGGAAGTTGCCCTGATTCCACTGGTGGAACAGCGACTCGTAGCTGCCATCCATGGCCGGCCGTACGTGCTTCCGCTCCGACGGCCCGTCCCAGTCGGAGGCGGCGGTCACGGTCCCGGCGTGCGTGGTGAATCCGATGAGGCGCGTGTCCTCTCCGTAGCGTTCGCGGACGAGCTGTCCGACGTTCACCTCACCGCTGCGCCCCATCTCCGTCGCGCGCGCGTCGCCGAGATGAGAGTTGTGTTCCCAGACGACGATCTTCGCGTCGTGGCGCGTGCGGCGGTGAAGGTGATCGGCGAGCGTGGTGATCGTCTCCGCCATGTGCCGGTCGCGCAGGTTCCACGAGGAGATGCGGCCGGCGAACATCGACCGGTAGTAGCGCTCGGCGCTGGCCACCAGCCGCGCATTCTGCTGCGCGAAAAACGCCTCGTCGGGCGGGATGTGCCCGTCGCGCGAGGCGTACTCGCCGGCCATGCGCTGAAACTCGACGAGCTGACTGACCACTTCTTTCTCGCACGACTCGGTCAGTCCGAACGTCGTCGCGTAGCCGTAGGCCTGCGTGTCTTCGCCGTAGTGTTCGAAGCAGGCGTAGCGGTGCCGGGCGCGCCGGGCCGCCTCGGGATCGACCTGCTCCAGATACGAGATCACCTTCTCCATCGAGGTGTAGAGGCTGTAGAGATCGAGGCCGTAGAAGCCGACACGCTGGTCCTCGGGATGGATGGCCTCGTTGAAGTCGCGCAGCCAGCCGACGAAATCGAGGACGTCGGCGTTGCGCCACATCCAGGTCGGAAAGCGTTTGAAGTCCCCGAGGGCTTCCACGGGCGCGGCATCGCCGCCGATGCCGCGCACGAAGCGGTTGACGCGGTAGGCGTCCGGCCAGTCGGCCTCCACCGCGACCGCGTTGAAGCCCCGCTCGGTGATCAGCCGTCGCGTGATCTCCGCGCGCGTGGCGTAGAACTCGTGCGTGCCATGCGAGGCCTCGCCGATCAGCACGAAATGCGCGTTGCCGATCAGCCGGAGCAGCGGATCGAAATCAGCCGGTCCGCCTCGGAGTGGCGTCAGTGTCTTCCGGATGTCGTTCATGGCTCAGGATCTCGCGCACTTCGTCATCGGTCGTCTGTGAGAAATCGTCGTACCAGAGGCCCACCGCCTGAAACGGCTCGGGCGTGCGGAGGCAGACGAGGTCGATGCCCTCGACGCGGAATTCCTCGCACGTCTGCGCCGCGGCGACCGGCACGGCCACGACGATCGACCGCGGCTGCATCTTCCGCAGCGCGGCGACCGCCGCCCGCATCGTCGAGCCGGTGGCCAGTCCGTCGTCGACGACCACCACGGTCCGGTCCCGCACATCGAGCGACGGGCGCGATCCGCGATAGGCGCGCTCGCGCCGCTCCAGCTCCTGCTGTTCGCGTCCGGTGACCTCGTCGATCGCTTTGTTCGAAATTGGCAAATAGCCGAGCACGTC
>DATFUW010000144.1:0-2078 GCA_035260605.1 Thermoanaerobaculia bacterium
CATCGAGCTGCCCGTCTCGGCGGAGAGGCGGCGCGTCGTCGAAGCGATGCTCGACCGGAAGCTGAACGTGTTCGAGACCTCGTCGTGCGGGCGCTTGTTCGACGCCGTCGCATCGATCATCGGTCTCCGACAGGAGATCACGTTCGAGGCGCAGGCGGCGATCGATCTGGAATTGTCGGCCGACCCGGCGGTGACGGAGCGCTATCCGTTCGAGATCGCGGGAGAGGAGATCGACCTGCGACCGGCAATTCGCGGCATCGTGCGCGACCGCGGAACCGTGGCCGTGGCGGCGATCGCGGCGAAGTTCCACAACACGCTCGCCGCGGCGATCGCCGAGACCTGCGCGGGCATCGCCGGCGGCCTGCGCCGCGTCTGTCTCAGCGGTGGCGTCTTTCAAAACGTGTTGCTCGTCGAGCGCGCCGCGGCGCAACTGCGCGCACGCGGTTTCGAGGTCCTACTGCATTCGAGGGTGCCGCCCAACGATGGCGGCATCGCCCTCGGCCAGGCGGTGATCGCGGCCGAGAGGATCCGGCGAGGGGAGGCCGTATGTGTTTAGCGATTCCGGGACAGATCGTCGAGTCGTTCGAAAAAGACGGGATGAAGATGGCCCGTGTCCGTTTCGGCGGAATCGTCCGCCAGGCATGTCTGGAATACGTCCCGGACGCCGCTCCGGGCGACTACGTGCTGGTGCACGTCGGCTTCGCCATCAGCAGAGTCGACGCCGAGGAAGCCGCGCGGACTTACGCCGTGCTCGAGGAGCTGAACCAATTGACCGAGTTGAATGCGCCGGAGATCACACCGTGAAATACGTCGACGAATACCGGAACAAGCACCTGGCTGAATCGATCGTGCGCGAGATCCGGCGCATTCAGACGCGCCCGTGGGTCATCATGGAAGTCTGCGGCGGGCAGACGCACTCGATCGTCAAGTACGGAATCGATCAACTCCTCCCCGAAGGCATCGAGCTGGTGCACGGACCGGGATGTCCGGTGTGCGTCACCTCGCTGGAGATGATCGATAAGGCGCACGCCATCGCCCGGCGACCCGACGTGATCTTCTGCTCGTTCGGCGACATGCTGCGCGTGCCCGGATCGGAGGGCGATCTGTTCGCGGTGAAGTCGCAGGGAGGCGACGTCCGCATCGTCTACTCGCCACTCGACTGCCTGACGATTGCGCGGCAGAACCCCAAAAAGAGAGTCGTGTTCTTCGCCATCGGATTCGAGACGACTGCGCCGGCGAACGCGATGCTGGTGTGGCGCGCCAAAAAGCAGGGGCTGGGCAATGTCTCAGTCCTGGTTTCGCACGTTCTCGTCCCGCCGGCCATCGCGTCCATCCTCCAGTCGCCGCAGAACCGCGTGCAGGCGTTCCTCGGTCCGGGTCACGTCTGCGCGGTGATGGGCTACCGCGAGTACGAGCCGATCGCCGAGCGCTTCCGCGTGCCGATCGTCATCACCGGATTCGAGCCGATCGACCTGCTGCAGGGCGTGCTCATGACCGTGCGCCAGCTCGAGGAGGGAAGGGCGGTGGTGGAGAACGAATACGCGCGCGTGCTGGCGCGCGAGGGGAACCGCGCCGCGCAGAAGCTGATCTTTAACGTGTTCGAGATCGCGGACCGGAAGTGGCGCGGCGTCGGATCGATCCCCAAGAGCGGCTACCGGCTGCGCTACGAGTTCCGCGAGCACGACGCGGAGCGGCTGTTCGAAGTGGCCTCGATCGACACCCAGGAGCCATCGATCTGCATCAGCGGCCAGATTCTCAAAGGGATCCGGAAGCCGCACCACTGTCCCGCATTCGGGACCGAGTGCACGCCGCAACATCCGCTGGGGGCGACGATGGTCTCGGCCGAGGGAGCGTGCGCCGCGTACTACGCGTACGGGAGGCACCTGGTGAACGCGGAGGCGGTGTGATGACGGCGGCGGTGGCGAACTGGCGCGAGACGATCCTGCACAAGGTCGGCGAGTCGGTCGAGGTCAAGCAGAAGTTTTTCGACAAGTACGCGGAGCAGATCGGCGAGCTGTGCGAGCAGATGGCCGAGCGCTTTCGCGCAGGGCACCGCCTGCTGGTGATGGGCAACGGCG
>DATFUW010000145.1:0-2611 GCA_035260605.1 Thermoanaerobaculia bacterium
CCGCCTCTCCAGGCGGCCATTCCCGACAGGGATGTAGGGCCGCCTCTCCAGGCGGCCATTCCCGACAGGGATGTAGGGCCGCCTCTCCAGGCGGCCATTCCCGACAGGGATGTAGGGCCGCCTCTCCAGGCGGGCCCGGCCGGCTGGAGAGCCGGCCCTACATGCTCAGGTAGTCGACGGCGACGTGGGCCATGGCGCGGATGCCGAGCTCCAGGCCACTCTCGTCGACGTAGAACAGCGGCGAGTGGTTCGAGGCGGCCTGCTCCGCGGTCTGGTTCTTCGGCCGCGTTCCGAGCCAGAAGAAGAGTCCCGGCACTTTCTGCTGATAGAACGAGAAGTCCTCGGCTCCGAGCGTGGGGTTGACGGTGATCAGGTTGGGCGTCATGCGGCGCAGCGTCGGCGCCATCTGCTCGGTCAGCGCCGGATCGTTGTAGGTCACCGGATAGCCCGTGTCGATGGTCACGTCGGCGGTGGCGCCGCCTGCTTTGGCGATCTCTTCCGCCGTCCGGCGGATCCGCGCGTGGATGTCGTCGCGCATCTTCTCGTCGAGGGACCGGATCGTCCCGACCATCTCCACGTCGTCGGGAATGATGTTGTTGCGCACGCCTCCGTGGATCATGCCCACGGTGACGACCGCCGGCGCGAGCGAGACGTCGAGCTGACGGCTGGGAATGGTCTGCAGTCCGAGAACGATCTGCGAGGCCACGACGATGGGATCGACGCCTAGCCACGGATACGCGCCGTGCGTCTGCTTGCCGTGGACCTTGATGTGGAACGAATCGACCGCCGCGAGTTCGGCACCGGAACGGTAGGCGATCTCGCCAACCGGATAGCGTGAGGTGACATGCAGTCCGAAGACGGCGTCCACTTTCGGATTGTCGAGCGCCCCTTCCTTCACCATCAATTCCGCTCCCCCCTGCTCTCCCTGCGGCGCGCCCTCCTCGGCCGGCTGGAACAGGAACACGACGGTCCCGGGCAGCTCCTTGCGCACCGAGGCCAGCACCTTCGCCACGCCGAGGAGGATGGCCACGTGCGCGTCGTGCCCGCAGGCGTGCATGACGCCGACTTCCCGGCCGTCGTACGTGGTGCGCACGGTCGACTTGAACGGGACGTCGACCTCCTCGGTCACCGGCAGCGCGTCCATGTCGGCGCGCAGCGCCACGACGCGTCCCGGCTGACCGCCGCGCAGCACGCCGACGACGCCGGTGTGCGCGATCGGCGTGCGCACCTCGATCCCCAGCTCCCTCAGCCGGTCGGCGATGAGCTTCGACGTTCGGAACTCGCGGTTGCCGAGCTCCGGATGCTGGTGGATGTCGCGGCGCGTGGCGATCACTTCGCTCTCCACGCGTTTTGCCGCCTCGTCGATGCGTTGATCGAGCGTCGCGGCGGTGAGCGTCGTCGCGGTCATGAGCACTCCCATCAGAACTACCAGTTCGTTCTTCATCGCTTCGGAATCGCTCCTCGGAGGGCCTCGGCCTTCTCGATCAACTCGCCGAACCACTCCGCGAAGTGCGGCTCGCTTTTCTCCTCGGCGAGCTGCTTCATCTTCGAAGCCATCTCGAGGAACTGCTCGACGAATCCGCGCAGATCGTCCCCCACGCCGAGCAGCATCAGCGTGGTCGACTGGTCCTCGATCGCCTTGAAGGCGTGCAGAGCCTGCGCGTATTCGTTGCTGAGGTACTCGAACGTCTTGCGGGCTTCTTCGGAGTGTTCGTCGGTCATGGCTGGGCGAGGGCGTGGAGGTCTTTCATATCGCGAACTACTCCGGAGCGGACAACGTACCGGATCTTGCGGAAGTTTGCCACGTTCGCCGACGGATCGGCGCCGACGATCACCAGGTCGGCGTCCTTCCCCTTCTCCACCGTGCCTACTTCCTTCTCCATCCCCATGGCCCGGCTTGCTGTCGCGGTGGAGGCGACGAGGACCTGCATGGGCGTCATTCCCGCCGCCTGCATGGCCTCCATCTCCGCGTAGATCGCCGGCCCGTGCAGGGTCAGCGGATTCCCGGCGTCGGTCCCGGTGGCGATCGGGATGCCGGCATCGATCAGCGTCTTCAGGTTCGCGGCAGCGATGCGGTCGGTCCGCTCGGCGCGCCGCTCGCTCGCGGCGAGGCGTTCCGGCTTGACCAGCGCCGGATCGAGCGTCGCGGTCTCCGCCACTTTCGCCAGCGTACCGCGGTCGACGCAGCCGTTCGGATCGTCCACCGCCGGGGCCGTTCGCTCGACGACGCCGCGGTACATGCGGACGTAGCCGTCGACCACGGTCAGCGTGGGGATGAGGATCGTGCCGTTCTTCCTGGCCAGATCGAGGAACTCGGCATCGACCGCCTGATCGCCGACGCTGTGCACGAGCACGTTCGCTCCCGCGCGCAGGGCCGCCTTCGCCTCGGCCAGCCCGGTGGCATGCACCAGCAGCGGCAGTTTCTCCTTCCGCGCTTCCTCCCCCGCCGCCATGACGAAGGGGGTCGAATGCTCGACCGTCAGATTCGGCGTGACGATGAACCACACCTTCACCGCGTGGGAACCCTGCGCCGCGAGGTAATCGACGCCGCCGCGTGCCGCCTCCTCGCTGTTCAGAAAAATGAACTGCCGCTCCGCGGGGAGGTTCAGCC
>DATFUW010000146.1:0-6347 GCA_035260605.1 Thermoanaerobaculia bacterium
CGGTAGTCGTCGGCGGCGAAGCATCCGCTCACAGGAAACGAGTCCTGAATGGCGTGAAAGACCTCGTGGATCAGCGTGCCGATCGGCACATCGCGTTCCAGTTCGATGTAAGCGGCGGTTGCGCCGCAGAATGAGAACGGGATCGTGATCCCCGCGAGGTACGACGAGAGATCGGTGAGGTAGATGTCCAGCCGGCTGTCCCCTCCACTGCAGGACTCCGCCGCATCGCTGACCGGGAACCCGGTCGCCGTGCCTGGCCGGTGCATCAGGTCGATCTCCCTCGACCAGAACTTGTCGACTTCTGTCGCGGCACGGCTCGCGGCGAGAGCATCCTCTCCGCTGTCCGCCTCGTACCAGACCCGCACCGGACTGGTCTGGGCGTCGACGAACGCCCATCTATCGCTGAAGAACTGACACGGAGGCGGCGTGTCGCTCGCCTGGACCGGACTTCCCGACCGGACGTTGACCCAGCTGTCCTTGTAGGCAGGCGGGACGAGGAATGGCTGAACCGCTGCCTGCATCGCCGGTGACAGGGTGGCGAACTGCTGGCGGACCACTTCCATGTAGGGCGAGTCGATGATCGGGGTGTCTTCCCCGCGGAACTCCGCCGGCAGACGTGCGTCGCCGAAGAGCAGATACACGCGGTCCAGCAAGGCCGTGTCGTGGTCCAGGGCACCCGACGCTTCAGCGGCGTCGATCAGCTCGCCGCTGCTCGGTCGCGGCACAGGCGGCGCGACGGCTCGACGCCTTCGCGCGGCCGCGTTCGGTTCCGGAATCAGATTGCGTCCGCTCGAGTCACCTGCCGTGACCGATACGCGCCCTTCGCCCCTGAGGATCTCGACCTTCAGACGCGAGCTTTCGAGCGCCTCCGGCGCAAACCGGTCGCGCAGACGGATCTCGCGCGTTTCCGAGGGCAGCATCAGCACCACCCGTCCGGAGCCGATCTCGTGACCCGACGCGTCGACCGGGGAGAGGCGCAGGACGACTTTCTGTCCTGCGGCTTCCACGAGCTGGACGGTCGGGTCGTCGAGCGATCCGAGCGAGGTACCGTCGGCCGTGGCCAGGACCGCAATGTCGCGCGATGCCAGGGTCTCCGCAGCCAGCGGCATCCCCACGCCGAAGAACAGGAGAACAAACCACGCCCGTCCGGTCATGACGGCCTCCGCATCGAACACTGTCGCGTGCGAAGAAAAGTATATCCCCTGCCCAATCCTTGACGCCGGCGGCCGCCGCGGTTCGTGCGACCGGCGGGAACACGACGAGGTGCGGTTGTGTTAGTTTGTCGCCGAAGTCGGATGTCATTCCTCGGAACAGGCCCCTAGCTCAGTTGGTTAGAGCGCCACCTTGACACGGTGGAGGTCAGCGGTTCGAGCCCGCTGGGGCCTACCAGGCGTCCTGGCGCGCTCACTTTCCGGCAAACCGAAGGTCGATACGCCGGCCGTCGCCGGTCTCGAGCGTGGCCCCTTCCGGACCGATCGATTTCACGCGCGCGTCCGCAAGTCGCGCGTCCGCTTCGAGCGGCCAGACTCGTCGCATCGGTCCGTACGCGTACGCCTTCCACTGACCGCCCGAATATGCCAGGCCGGCGAGGGAGAGGTCGGCGGCCTCGACGTCTTTGAGTTCCGGCGAGCCGCGCCACCACTCTCGCGCATCGGCCGGCGATGCCGCGGCGCCGCATGCGTCGACAGCCGCGGGATCGCCCCCTTTCGTGCCGACGAAGAGTCGATTGCCATCGATGGCGTACGTCTCGCCCGCCGACGCGATGATGCTGGCGAGCGCTTCGTCCCACGGCACATCCTTCAGGAATGCGCTGACGTTGGTGCGCAGATCCTTGCGCATCAGGATCGGAAGCTGCGAGACCTGACGAAACACGCAGAGCACGCCGGCCAGCTCCGCATCGCGGATCACGAAGTTCACCGGCTGGCCGCTCCATGTCTGTTCCCGGAACGCGCCGGACGGCAGGCGATGCACGTGCCCGCCACTGACCGCAAGGCCGGCCGCGCCCAACCGCTCGAGCACGTCGGGGACCTTCGCATTCGTGGCTGTCACGTTGAAGCGCCGATCGCCCGCGCGGCCGACGACGAAATTCTCGCCCGATCCATCGTGCAGCAGCAGCAGGATGGTCGCCGGATCGGCGTCGCGGACCCGCAAGGTCACGCCCCCCGGACCCGATCCGCGCACGTCGATCTCCGTGGGTGCAGGCGATCGCGGATGGCAGATCGCCGGGGCCTTCTCGTCGAACGGGCCGTTGTTCAGCCCGACTTCCAGCGGCCGTTCGCCGTCGGCGAGCCGCGCGACCGCCGTGAACGAAGTGCACAGCTCCTCTCGTTTCAGATCGATGCTGGCAACCTCGAAGCCCGCCTGTTCGAGCGCCGGCCGGATCGCTTTGGCTGCGCGGCCGCCGGCCGCGAGTCCCCTCAGGACCGCCCTGTCCGAGACGCGCACGGACGTCAGTGCGATCGCCCGAAATTCCATCTCACTGGCGAACGCCGCGAGCGCGTTGATCGTGTCTCGGGCCCTGAACCGCGCCAGCATGTTCCGCAACTCTGCGGCCGCGGCTCGGACGTACTGCAGTTCTTCGCGTTCCGCTTCGATCATTCTGCGGACGACGGCCTCTCGTTCGGCCTGCGCCCGTTCCCGCGGAGTCGCCCCGGGTGCCGCCGCCGAGACCTCCGCCGGCCCCCTGGACGCTGGACGCGGTCTCAAAACCGGATAGACGAGGTGGAGCTCGAAGGCGATCGTTCGATCGGGGGCTGCCTCGATCCGCAGGTCCTGGAAATCGATCCCCGCCCCGGCGATGGTCAGCCGATGCAGGAAGTTGTCGACGAGTTCGTACGAGGCGCGGCCCGATATATCGAACCGTTCGAGGGTCAGGGCGCTCGGCGCCGACGCCTCGCTCGCCGGCACCGCCTTGATCTCGAGCTCCGGGATCCGCGCGCGCCGCGCTTCCTCGCGCAGGTCGTGCTCGGTTTGCGCTGCATCGGGCCCGAACCGCAGTGTCTTCCTGGCATCCTCGAGATCGAGCTGGGCCTGGGTCAACTGCCGGCGCGTTTGCGCAAGTTCGTCCTGCAGCCTCGCCTCGGCAGGCGTCGGCGGCGCGACTACAGCAGCCGTCGTGAAAAGAACCACGACGACAGAGGCCATCGCGGGCGCCATCCTCAGCAGGCCCCTCGCGGGCGGAGCGATGTTCACGAGCCGTGTTTTTAGCACATCAGAGCTGGGCGCACCGTCGACGCTCACACCGGCGATTCATCGCCCGCGGCAGGCAAGTGGATCGTGAAGAGGGCCCCCTGCCCCGGCGTGCTCTCGGCGTAGATGAGGCCCCCGTGGCGGTGCACGACCTGGTGGGCCACCGCGAGTCCGAGGCCAGTACCCGACTTCTTGGTGGTGAAGAGCGGCTCGAAGATCGTTTGCAGCGACTCCGGCGGAATCCCGCTCCCGGTGTCCTGTACGCTCAGCAGGGCCATCCCCGATCCGTCCTCCGCCCAACCCACGCGGATGGTGACGCTTCCCCCTTCCGGCATGGCGTCGCGCGCGTTGAGCACGAGGTTGGTCATCACCTGCTGGATCTGCACGGCGTCGCAACGCGCGACGACCGGATCGGCGGGGACATCGAGCTCGATGGCCACTCTCTGGCCGGCGATCCCCCGCAGTTCGGGAACGAGCCGCACGGCCCATTCGTGCAGGTCGACGCGGTCGAGCGAAAGGTCGGCAGGACGCGTGAACCGCAGGATCTCCTGGGTCACCTGGCGGCCGCGGGCAACGGAGTCGAGGATGTGCGACGCGGCGTTGAGCGACTTCGGTTCGGCGCTGGTCCGGCGGATCACCTCGCCGAACGGCTGAATCCCCATCAGCACGTTGTTGAACTCATGGGCCATCGTCGCCGCCACCCGGCCCAGACTGGCGACGCGCTGCGCCTGCTGAACGCGCCGTTCGAGCCGCTGCCGCTCGGTGATGTCCTGGAAGAAGACGACGGCGCCGGCGATCTGCGTGCCGTCAAGGATCGCCGAGCAGGTGAATTCGATGGGCACCGCCTCGCCGGATTTCCGCCAATAGATCTCCTCGGCGGCGCGGCTCGTTCCGTCGCGGCAGGTCTGGAACATCGGGCACTCGCTGGCCGGATACGGCGATCCGTCGGGACGGGAATGGTGGATCAGCGTGTGAATCGAGTCGGCGGCGAGAAACTCGCCGGCTGCATAGCCGGTGATCTTCTCCGCGGCGGGGTTGACGACGAGCGCTTTGCCGTCGCGGCCGACGCTGATGATCCCCTCGGCGGACGACTGGAGGATGAGCTCGTATTGCTCGCTCATCCGATCGAGGCGCTCCTGCGCGCTGCGTCTCATCCCGCGGTCGCGCTGCTGCTCGAGCGCGCGGGTGATCGCCGAGGGGAGGCGCGAGAGCCGGTCCTTGAGGATGTAATCGGTCGCTCCTTCTCGGAGGGCCTGCACGGCGCGCTCCTCTCCGATCGATCCGGAGACGAAAAGAAACGGCGTCTCCGGAAGGACCTCGCGGGCGATGCGCAGAGCCTCGATGCCGTCGAACGCCGGAAGGTGGTAGTCGGCGAGGATGACATCGGGAGGCGATTGGAGCGCCCGGCGAAGCATGTGCTCGCCGTCGACGCGCTCCGCGGAGAACTCCAGTCCCGCGCGCCGCAACTCGCGGTCGATCAGCTCCGCGTCGTGCGGATTGTCCTCGATCATCAGGATGCGGATGTGCTGCAGCATGGCGTCACTGCGGCGGTCGGTTGACGGCCATCCAGTAGAAGCCGAGGTCGGTGACGGTCTTCATGAAGCTGTCGAAGTCGATCGGCTTGACGACGTAGCTGTTCACGCCGAGCTTGTAGCTCTCGATCCGGTCGCGTTCCTCGGCCGAGGAGGTGACGACCACGATGGGGATGGTGCGCGTCCGCTCGTCCGACTTGACCTGCCGCAAAACCTCGATGCCGTCGATCTTCGGGAGCTTCAGATCGAGAAACACGACGTGCGGGACGTGGTGGACGTCGCGCCCGTCGAATTTTCCGCGAGCGAAGAGGAAGTCGAGCGCCTGCTCGCCATCGGTCACCGTGGTGATGGCATTCGCCAGGTGATGTTTGCGGAGAGCGCGCAGCGTGAGCTCCAGATCACGCGGATTGTCGTCGACCAGCAGAATCTCCACTTCATGCATCCGCATCCTCCCTGACCGAGGCGGGGACCGCGACCGGCAATGAGAAATGAAACGACGCGCCCGCTCCCGGTTCACTCTCGGCCCACACGCGTCCGCCATGGCGCTCCACGACGCGCTGCACGATCGCCAGGCCGACGCCCGTTCCCTCGATCTCCGCGTCGGAGTGCAGGCGCTGAAAGACCCCGAAGATCTTCTGCGCGTAGCGCATGTCGAACCCAATGCCGCGGTCGCGGAGCCAGTAGACGTTCTCCTCTCCCTCGGTCGAGCCGCCGAACTCGATGGACACCGCCTGGCCCTCTTTCCGGTATTTGATGGCGTTGGCGATCAGGTTGAAGAGCACCTGGCGGATCGCGGCATGATCGGCGCTGGCCATCGGGGCTTCGTGCGCCACGAACTCGATCGGAACGTCGGGATACTTGCGCTGCTTCGCCTCGACGATCTGCCCGGCGATCCTGGTGAGGTCGACCGGCGCCGGCGCGAGCGCGTGCCGGCCGGCTCGCGAGAACGAGAGGAGGTCGTCGATCAGCAGCCCCATCCTCCGCGCCTCGCTGCGCACCACGCCGAGGAGGCGTTGCCCTTCGGCGTCGAACGCCTGCCCGTAGTCCTCCTCCAGAATCCGGGCGTATCCGTCGATGGCCCGCAGCGGGGAGCGGAGGTCGTGCGAGACGGAGTAGGAGAACGCCTCGAGATCGTGATTGCTCGCTTCGAGCGCGCGGTTGCGCTCCTCGATCTCGCGCTCGGCCTCCTTGCGCGCCGTGATGTCCGTCGCAGCGGCGTAGATCGTCTGCGCCTCGACGTCGGCGGCGGAGTTCCACAGCAGCCACCGGTAGGACCCGTCCGCGTGGCGATACCGGTTCTCGAACTGCAAGGTGATCGATCCGCCGGCGAGGCGCTGCGCTTCGGCCGTCGTCGTGGGGCGGTCATCGGGATGGACGAAATCCAGGAACGGCCGCGCGCAGAGCTCGTCGACACGGTAGCCGAGGGTCTTCTCCCACGCCGGATTGAGCAGCTTGAAATACCCGTCGAACCCGGCGACGCAGAGCATGTCGAGCGAGATGGCGAAGAACCGCCCCAGGGTCTCCTCCGCTTCCTGGCGCTGCTCTCCAGCCACCGCGGTCGCCGCTTTCGCAGCGCGGCGAAGCAGCGAGCGGACGCTCAGCGCGGAGACCACGGTGGTGACCGCG
>DATFUW010000147.1:0-2816 GCA_035260605.1 Thermoanaerobaculia bacterium
CCGAAGGCCCGCCGTAGCGTTCGAACGCGGCGACGCAGTTCACGATCCGGTCGGCGCCGACCTCCTGCGGATTGTCGACGTGGATGGCAATTCCGGTCTTCACCCCGGGCTCGACGAACATCGGTTCGATCCCGAACGAGCTCTCGATCATCGAAGCGAATGCGCGGTTCAGGGGAGGGACGACCGAGGAGACGATCGCGCCGTCGAGCGACGCGCCGGCGTCGCCGACGAGTTGCCGCACGAGGATGCCGTATTCGTCGCCCGTCCGTTCGCGCGCGGTCGCCAGGCGCCAGGAGTGGACCAGGTCCTCGCCGCGATAGACGCCGAGCACCACGTTCGTGTTTCCGACGTCCACGACGAGCAGGTTTCCGGCCACGAGGAATAGGGTAGCAGCAGTGGCCTACATCATGATCTCGCCGGCGCTGACGGCGACCGTCTCGTCCCCGTGCTTGAGGAGCGCGCGGCCGTGATCGTCGATGCCGCCCCAGGTCCCGCTGACGGTGCGTTCACCGAGGACGCAGGTGATGGGGTCGCCGGACTTGTGCACCGTGAGGCGGCGCCACTCGGCGAGGACCTCGGCGCCGTCGAACGGCCGTCCGAGACGGGCGTCGAGATATTCGATGAAGGCCTCGGTCGCCGCTTCGATGCCGCGGAAGTTCCGCGGAGCGAGCTCGGTGATGGCCACGGCGTTCGGACGGGTCTCGTCTTCGACCGGCTCGACGTTCACTCCCGTTCCGATCAGCAGAAACACGCGATCATCCTGGACGCGCGCCTCGCAGAGGATTCCGGCGATCTTGCGCCCGTCGGCGAGCACGTCGTTCGGCCACTTGATCCGCGCGTCGATGGAGAAGACGTCGCGCAGATAACTGCCGATCACGTTGGCGATCGCCAGCGGGACGAAAGGCAGCTCGCTCACGGGACGGGTCAGCAGTGTCGTGGCGTAAATCCCTTTGCCGGCGGGCGAGGACCAGGTGCGCGCGTTGCGTCCCATCCCTGCGAACTGCTCACCGGCGACGATCATGGCCTGCGGAAGCGAAAGCTCGTTTTCGATGCACTCCGTGACGATGCGCCGGGCGATGAGGTTCGTCGAGGCCACACGCGGGATGACGGCCAGCGACTCGATGGTCGTCAGCCGTTCGACCAGGGCGCGCGTGTCGAGACGGATCACGCTACTGATTCTGCATCAGCTTTTCGATTCGCGCCTGCAATTCCGACTGGCGGGCCTGCGCCTGCTCCACCACCGCGTGCGGTGCGTTCTGCAGGAATTGGGTGTTCGACAGCCGCGCCTCGACCGACGCCAGCTCCTTCCGGGTCTTCTCGATCTCCCGCTGCGTCCGCTCGATCTGTTCCTGCGTGACCACCTTTTCGGGCAGCTCGATGGCCATGGAGAAGCCCTCCACCACATCGTGCACCGCCGTGCCCGGGGTCTGACCGTTGACCACCACCTCGGTCAGACGGGCCAGGTCGATCAGCAAATAGGAGTACTCGGTGAAGAAATTCGCGTCGCGCGCCTGTTCGGCGGTGATGAATAGCCGGAAGCGGTCCTTCGGCGCGAATCCCCGCTCCGCACGGACGTTGCGCACCGTGGTGATCATTTTCGTCACGGTTCCCAACAGCCGCTCCGCTTCCGGGTCCTCCAGCACGCTTTCGGCAATCGGATACGGCGCCACCATGATCGACGGCTCGACGCCGCCGAGCTTCTGCCAGATCTCCTCGGTGACGAACGGCATGAAGGGATGGAGCAGCCGCAGCGAACGGTCGAGCACCTCCAGGAGGACGCGGCGCGCGTGACGCGTATCGGTTTCGCTGCCGTGCCGTCCGAACAGCACGGGCTTGACCATCTCGATGTACCAGTCGCAGAACTCATCCCAGAAGAAGTGATAGAGGGCGTTCGAGGCCTCGTCGAACCGAAAGACGGCCAGCGCGCGATTGACCTCGCGCGTGGTGTCGTTCAGCCGGGAGAGGATCCAGCGCTCGACGGTGCGCAGCTCGTCGCGATCGATCGGCCGCGCCGATTTCAGCTCCGTGTCGATGTGCATGAGTGCGAAGCGCGAGGCGTTCCAGATCTTGTTGGCGAAGGCGGCATACCCCTGGATCCTGCTCCGGGCCAGTGGAATCTCGCGGCCGATGGCGAAGATTGCCAGCGTGAAGCGGAGCGCGTCCGCGCCGTACTCGTCGATCACCTCGAGCGGGTCGATGACGTTCCCTTTCGTTTTCGACATCTTCTGCCCGGCCTCGTCGCGTACCAGGCCGTGGATGAAGACCTCGCGGAACGGCGGGCGCCCGGTGAAGCGCAGCCCCATCATGATCATCCGCGCCACCCAGAAGAAGAGGATGTCGTAGGCGGTGATCAGCACGTCCGTCGGGTAGAAGATCTGGTAGTCGGGCGTCTCGTCCGGCCACCCCATGGTGCTGAAGGGCCACAACGCGGACGAGAACCACGTGTCGAGCACGTCGGTCTCCTGCGTCAGCTCGTTCGATCCGCATTCCGGGCAGGCCGCCGGCGTCTCCTCGGCGACGATGATGTGTCCGTTCGCGCAGTACCAGGCGGGGATGCGATGGCCCCACCAGAGCTGGCGCGAGATCGTCCAGTCGTAGATGTTCTCCATCCAGTTGAAGTAGGTCGACTCCCACGACTGCGGCGTGATGCGGATCGCGCCGCCGCGCACGGCGTCGATCGCCGGCCGGGCCAGCGGGTCGATCTTCACGAACCACTGACGCGAGACCATCGGCTCGATCACCGTGTCGCACTTCCCATGCACGCCGACGCTGTGCGTGTATTCCTTCGTGCTGCGCAGCCGGCCCAACTCGCGCAG
>DATFUW010000148.1:0-4185 GCA_035260605.1 Thermoanaerobaculia bacterium
CGATGACGGCCAACAAAGTGCCCGGCGTGCTCGCCGCCGCCGCGTACAATGAGGCGCTGGCGCGAAACAGCCGCGAGCACAATGACGCGAACGTGCTGACGCTCGGGGCGGGTCACGTCGACTTCGAAACGGCCAAACGGATCGTCGACATCTTTCTTCGGACCGACTGCACGGTGGAGCGGCACCGCGCGCGGGTGAACATGATCCGGAGCCTCGACCAAGGAGGACGCGGCGTGAGCTCAGAAAAGGACTTCTCCCCGCGGGACATCGATCGGATTACCGAACGGGTCCGGCAGCTGCTGCAGCAGGGGAGCGGTCCCGCATCCGAGGCCCGTCCCTCCATTCCGCCCGATCAACTCGTGAAGCTGATCGACCACACGCTGCTGCGCCCTGAGGCGACCGCGGAGGACATCGAGCGGCTGTGCCGCGAGGCGAAGCAGTACGGGTTCTACTCGGTCTGCGTGAATCCCACGTGGGTGTCGACGGCCCGCTCGCTGCTCCGCGGCACGGGTGTGAAGATCTGTGCGGTCGTCGGGTTTCCGCTCGGCGCGCAGTCGCCGGAGATCAAGACCCTCGAAGCGCGGCGTGCGGTCCGCGAGGGGGCGCAGGAGATCGACATGGTGATCAACATCGGCGCGCTGAAGAGCAAGGACGACAAGCTCGTGCTGCGCGACATTCGCGGGGTGGTGGAGGTTTGCATCGAGGCGCACGCTGTCAGCAAGGTCATCCTCGAGACGGCACTGCTCAACGACGAGGAGAAGGTGCGCGGCTGCCAGCTCTCGATGAAGGCCGGAGCAAACTTCGTGAAGACGTCGACCGGCTTCTCCAAGGCCGGCGCCACGGTCGAGGATGTCGCGCTGATGGCCCGCACGGTCGCGCCGCGCAGGCTCGGCGTCAAGGCCGCGGGCGGCGTGCGGACGTATGCAGACGTGCTGAAAATGGTCGAGGCCGGCGCCACCCGCGTCGGCAGCTCGAACAGCGTGAAGATCCTCGAAGAGGCCGTGCAGGCCGCCGGAAAGAGGTCCGCGTGAGCGAGCTTCGCTGCTACGTGTTCATCGACAGCCTGCAGCCCCAGTTCGCCTCGTTCCTGGGAACCGTGGCCCAGGGATTCCTCCCCGTGCCGGGGCAGGCATCGCTGTTCGTCGAGGTCTCGCCGGGCATGGACATCATGCGGCTCACCGACGTGGCGCTCAAGGCGACCGACGTCCGGCCGGGCATGCTGATCATCGAGCGGCTCTACGGCATGCTGGAGTTGCACTCCGAATCGCAGGCCGATGTGCGACAGGCCGGAGCGGCGATCCTCGATGCCATGGGCCTCCAGGAATCGGACCGCATCAAGCCGGAGATCACATCCAGTCAGGTGATCCGCAACATCGCGGACTACCACACACAGCTGATTAACCGTTCGCGCCACGGCGACATGATCATTCCGGGACAGACGCTCTACGTCCTGGAGGTGGCGCCCGCGGGATACGCGTCCATTGCCGCGAACGAGGCGGAGAAGGCAGCGAACATCAACGTGCTCGAGGTGCGTGCCTTCGGCAGTTTCGGCCGCGTCTACCTCGGCGGCGAAGAGCGCGACATCGACGTCGGATATCGGGCGGCGGAGCAGGCGGTGACATCGATCGCCGGCCGCACCGGCCGCTCCTGAAGACATTGCAAGAGGAGGATTGATTCATGACGGACGCACTGGGAATGATCGAAACGAGGTCGTTCGCCGCGGTGGTGGAAGCGGCCGACGCGGCGGTCAAGGCCGCGCGCGTGGAGCTCGTCTCGTACGAGAAGACGGGCGGCGGGTACACCACGATCGTGGTGCGCGGCGACGTCGCCGCGGTCAAGGCGGCGTGTGACGCGGCCCAGACCGCGGCAGGACGCGTCAGCGAGGTGGTCGCCGTGCACGTGATCGCCCGCCCGCACGATCAGGTCGACGTCGTCATGCCGCTCGGCCGCAAGCCGAAAGGCAGCGACAAGAACGACAAGAAATGATGGAGCCCGGCTTGGGCCGGGACACAAGACCGGCTGAAGCCGGTGCTCCATCGGAGGAACGAACGTCCATGCAACTCGCACGCGTCGTGGGAAGCGTCGTGGCCACGCGGAAAGAGCAGAGCATCGAAGGGCTCAAGCTGCTCGTCGTCCGTCCGATCGACGAGGAGGGACGTGAGAGCGGGAACGCCGTCGTGTCGGCCGACGCCGTCGGCGCGGGTCCCGATGAGATCGTTCTGATTGCCGCTGGAAGCTCGGCGCGGCAGACGACCGTGACCGACAAACGGCCGGTCGACTCGGTCGTCATGGCCATCGTCGACAGTTGGAGCGTCGGCGACGCGGTGAAGTTCAAGAAGTGAGCGGCACATGACCCTGACCGACCGCGAAATCGAGGAGATCGCACACCGCATCGTTGCCGACATGCGCGGCGGAGCGGCGCCGCCGCCACCGGCCGCCGACCGCCAGCCGCCGGCATCCGGCGATCTCCCCGGAGTCTTCGGCACCGTCGACGCCGCGGTGCGCGCCGCCGCCGCCGCGCAGAAGCAGTTCGCCGCGCTCAAACTCGAGCAACGGGCGCGCATCCTCGAAGCCATGCGCCGGACGATGCGCGAGAACGAGACGGTCCTCGCGCGCGCGGCGCACGAGGAGACAGGCCTTGGACGCGCCGAGGACAAGGTCGTCAAGAACCGGCTGGTCACCGATCGTACGCCGGGCCTCGAGGACCTCCCTCCCATCGCCACCACCGGCGATCACGGCCTGACGCTGGTCGAGCCGGCGCCGTTCGGCGTGATCGGCGCCATCACGCCGGTGACGAACCCGACCTCGACGATCATCTGCAACTCCATCGGGATGCTCGCCGCCGGCAACAGCGTCGTCTTCAACGTCCATCCGTATGCCAAACAGTGCTGCATGCAGACGGTCGTGCTGCTGAACAAGGCCATCCTCGGCGCCGGAGGCCCGGCGAACGTGATCGCCGGCGTGGCCAATCCGACGATCGAGTCGGCGCAGGAGCTGATGCACCACCCCGGCGTCCGCCTCGTCGTGGTCACCGGCGGCGGCGAGGTCGTCAAGGCGGCGATGGCCAGCGGGAAGCGAGCCATCTGCGCCGGCCCGGGCAATCCGCCCGTCGTGGTGGACGAGAGCGCGGACATCGAGAAGGCGGCGCACGACATCGTCCTCGGCGCTTCGACCGACAACAACATCATCTGCACCGACGAGAAGGAGACGATCGCCGTCAGCTCCATCACCGACGCGCTGATCGCCTCCATGGGGCGGCAGGGCGGCATGGTGCTCCCGCGCGAACGCCTGCCGGAACTCGAGAAAGTCGTCTTCGAGGAGATGCGCGGACCCCGCCAGCGCGCGCGCGTCGCCAAGTCCCTGATTGGCAAGAACGCCTCCGAGATCCTGGCGAAACTGGGGATCACCGCGCCCGACTCCGTACGCCTCGTGGTGGTCGAGGTCGACGAGAACCATCCGCTGCTGTGGACCGAGCAGATGATGCCGGTCATGCCCGTCGTCCGCGTGCCGGAGGCGAACCGGGCCATCGACTTCGCCGTGGAACTCGAGGGCGGCAACCGCCACACCGCGGTCATGCATTCAAAGAACCTCGATCACCTCAGCCGGATGGCGAAGGCGTGCGACTGCTCGATCTTCGTCAAGAACGGGCGCTCGCAGGCCGGACTCGGCCTCGACGGCGAGGGCTATTGCTCGTTTACCATCGCCAGCCCGACCGGCGAGGGACTCACCGGCCCGCGGTCGTTTTCGCGGTGGCGCCGCTGCGTTCTCGTCGATCACTTCAGGATCACGTGATGAAAAAACCTGCCGCTCTCGCCGTGCTCGATTTTGCCAACATCCCCGCGGGGGTCGCCGCGGTCGACGCCATCCTCAAGCGGGCGCCGATCGCTTTCATGCGCGCCGGCACAGTGACGCGCGGCCGCTATCTCGTCGTCTTCGGCGGATCGACTGCCGCGACCTCCGAGTCGCTGAACGCCGCCCTGGTCCTCAGCGAATCGGCGGTCATCGACCGCACCTTTCTTCCGGACGTGCATCCGGCGATCTTCGAGTCGCTGTCCGGAACGCGCAGGAAATCGGAAGGATCGCTGCTGATCGTCGAGACCGACACCGCCGCGTCGATCGTCCGTGCGATGGAGGCGGCGCTGAAGGGAACGCCGGTGGAGTTGATGGAGCTCCGCCTCTCCGACT
>DATFUW010000149.1:0-2137 GCA_035260605.1 Thermoanaerobaculia bacterium
CTTGCGGGCCTGTTCGTCGTGATCCACGCTCATGATGATGCGGATGACCAGTCCGCCCTTGTCGAAGAGGTCCTTCAGCCGCGCGCGCACCGGAGCGAACTCGTCCGACGAGACCGCCTCGAGCATCTGAAAGATGAGGCCGTAGTTCGCGCGCTCGGGCAGCGGGTCCTGCTCTTCGAGCTGCTTCACGTACCAGTAGAAGGCACGGGGATGGCGGCGGGGATAGCGGAGCGTCTCGTCGACGAGGCGGTCGCGGATCTCGCCGTGGCCCTCGCGTTCGAGCGTGGCCACGATGGCCGAAAGGATCCGCGGCTCCTCGTCGAGGAAGAAGAGCTCGCCGTAGACCTTCGGCCAGTCGGGGTTGACGTTCCGCACCACGCCCAGCGCCCGCTCGCGCATCGGCTTGTCGGAGATCGCGGCGACGGCGCGCGCGGCCATCGGACCGCTGAGCAGCGAGCCGGGGTCCAGAGCCGGCGTGTATCTGCCGGGCAGCGACTCCAGCGTGGTGAGGATCTGCCACGCCGTCGCGGCATCGCTCCGCGCCAGCCGCGCGGCTTCTCCCGCAAGCGAGGATGAGAAGAAGTCGGCCAGCTCGCTCCCGCGGGCGCTGTGCTTGCGCGCCAGCTCCAGCTTGCCCTTCGGATCGGCGCGTTCGAACTCGTGTCGGATGCGCGATTCCGCCTCGCCGGTGGAGCTGCTCCACGAATAGGTCGCTTTGGCCCCTGATCCGCTGACGACGATCTGCGGGTTCTTGCGCGCCGCCGTCCACCACGAGCTCCATTTCTCATCCGGCACGATGCCGATCACCGCGTCCCGGACCTCGGCCATGAGCATCGGCCGGCCGAAGCTCTGCAGAATGCGCGCGAAGAACGCCGGCGCCGACTTCAGGGCCTCGGCGCGAAGCTTCGCCGGATCGCTGAATTTTCCGTGCAGGACATGCTCGCCGGAGATCGGCACCAGGAACTTCGCCGCGGCGCCGAGCGGCACCGAGACCCGCTTGTCTTTTTCGAAGTCGAGCCGGCAGATGCCGAGCTGCGGGTTCAGCTCCACCACCACTCCCGCACCCCGTCCGGCCATGAAGTACGTCGAGCCTTCCTCGTACTGCATCCAGCTCTCGATCTTCTCCGCCTTCTCTACCGGGTTGTTGGAGGGATCGGCGAAGCCGCTGAATTCGAATGCCCGCTGGAAGTTCTTCCGGCCGGCGAAGGCGTTCCGCAACGCTTCCTCGATCGCCGGGCGTATCTGCGCCGGATGTTTCGACAGCCGTCCCATCTCCTCGAGCACGGTGAGCCGCTGCGGCCACAGTTTGCGTTCCAGCAGCATCTCCGCGAGCAGCGACAGGAGCGTGTCCGACTGGGTCCGCTGCTCGGCCTTGCGGAGGGCCTTGGCGGACCTGAGAAACGCGGCGACGTCGCCAGGGTCGGTTTCGAGCTGGTTCATCCAGAGCGATTCCAGCTCTTCGAATTGTTTCTGTTGGATCAGCGCCAGCGCATCGTCGGCAAATGCCATCGTGAGCGGCGTATTGTAGGGCATTCGCGGGCGCCTTCGCCTCAGGATGCCGGCGCGAGGCGCTGCAGCAGTTTCTCGTGCACGCCGTCGAAGGCGCCCGAGGACATCACGATGACCACATCTCCCGGCTGCGCGTTGCGCGCCACGGCATCGGCGATCGTCTCCACATCGTCCATCTGCATGGCCGGAATGCCGTCGGCGTTGAGCCGGTCGACGATCCTGGGAACGGACATCATGTTCTCCAGACCGTAGCGGCTCTCGTAGCGGCCGCGATGGAACACTTTCCCGATCACCACGCGGTCGGCATGGTGGAAGGCATCGATGTACCCGTCCTCGAATTCCTTCCGCGCCGAGGAGATCGAGCGGGGCTCGAACAACGCCCACACGCGGCGGCCGGGATACCTGCGGTGCGCCCCTTCGAGCGTCGTGGCGATCGCCGTCGGATGGTGGGCGAAATCATCGATGACCGTGACGCCCCGCTCCTCCCCCCGCACTTCCATCCGCCGCCGGATCCCGCGGAACGTCTCCAGGCCGCGCTGCATCTGCTCGCCGCTGAGGCCGTGCAGGCGCCCGGCCGCGAGACAGGCGAGTGCGTTGAGCACATTGTGCCGGCCCGACAGGGGGCTCC
>DATFUW010000150.1:0-7268 GCA_035260605.1 Thermoanaerobaculia bacterium
AGGTGAAGCTCGAGCCTTATGAATGCGGTGTCCCGGCGACTTCTCTGGCGTTCGACCATCGATTCTCAGTCCGTTATTTTCTGATTGCGGTGCTGTTCATCATCTTCGACGTGGAGACGGTCTTTCTCTTCCCGTGGGCGATCCGGTTCAAGCAGCTCGGATGGTTCGGGGCTGTCGAGATGGCGGTTTTTCTCGCGATTCTGCTGATCGGCTATTTCTACGCGTGGAAGAGGAAGGTCCTTTCATGGGTCTGATCGAGAATCGATTCGATTTTCCAGCCGGTTCTCCGGGCAACATCCTCACCACCAAAGTCGACAAATTCTTCAACTGGGCGCGCAAGTCGTCACTCTGGCCGATGCAGTTCGGCCTGGCCTGTTGCGCCATCGAGATGATGGCCGTGCTCGATCCCCGTCATGACATGGCCCGCTTCGGCGCCGAGGTGTTCCGCGCGACGCCGCGCCAGTCGGACCTGATGATCGTCGCCGGCACCGTGGTGGAGAAGATGGCGCCGATCGTCCGCCGCCTGTACGACCAGATGCCCGAACCGAAATGGGTCATCGCCATGGGCTCGTGCGCCACCTGCGGCGGTCCATACGACACGTACGCCGTGACCCAGGGGGTCGACCGGCTGATCCCGGTGGACGTCTACGTCCCCGGCTGCCCGCCGCGCCCCGAGGCGCTGATGTGGGCGCTGATGGAGCTGCAGAAGAAGATCGAAAAGATGCACGTCCTCCGCAAGGGAGGAGAGGCCTACGACTTCGCGCGTGCCGCAGTCCGCGATTCGTTGCGTCCGACGCACGAGGGACCCGCCCTGCGCGTGTCTCAGGCGCAGGCGCAGCTCCGACCGGCACCCATCTCGGGCGTGAAGCGCGAGCCGGTGCCGGAGAAGCCGAAAGCCGCGGCAGCGCCCGCGGCGGAAGGCGCACCCGTGGCCACCGCTGCCACCGCGGAACACGAGGGCGACGAGGATGCCTGAAGCCACCCCACAGAAACCGGCGGCGCGCACGCCCGAGGAGATCCGGCGCGATCCGCTGATCGCCGATGCGTTGTCGCTCGTGCCCGATGCCGTCACTGACGCGAAGGAGTTCGCGGGCGAGATCACGCTGACAGTCGCCGGCCCCCGGATCCGCGACGTCGCCGCGGCGTTCAAAGAGTCCGGCTGGACCTACCTCGTCGATCTGGCGGGGCTCGACTATTCGAGTTATCCCAACTGGTCGGGACCGCGCTTCGGCGTGGCCTACATGCTCTACTCCTTCGCCAAGAACGCGCGAATCCGCCTCAAGGTCCTCACGGATGAGAGCGTGCCGACGGTGACGCCGGTGTGGAAGACGGCCAACTGGCACGAGCGGGAAGCGTTCGACATGCTCGGGATCCAGTTCGAAGGCCATCCGAACCTCGAGCGCATCCTCATGTGGGAGGGCTTCAACGGCCATCCCCTTCGCAAGGACTTTCCGGTGCGCGGAATCGACACCGGAGCGCGGATCTATCCCGAAGTGTTTCCCGAGGGGGGAGGGCCGAAGACGGGATCCACCGGCAAGGACCCGAAGGACGTCAACATCTACGCGGGCGAGTGGAAGCACTACGGTGTCTGGCCGGCGTCGTCGATCGCCGCGCGCGCCGCGGCGGGATCGCAGCAGCCTCCGGCGCCGGAGCTGGCTGGCGAGGTCGCTGAGAGTGCGAAGCCGAGCGAGGAGGCGCCGTGGCACGACCCCGAGATGCCGCTGGAGCAGCGCCTCGATCTGGCCAAAGCGGGATCGCTCAAGGACAGACTCTTCGCCGCCATGGCGCAGACCGACTGCACCGCGTGCGGCTGGGATTGTGAGGGTTACGCCGCGGCGCTGGCCAGCGGGGAATCGAATGACCCGACGCTCTGTGTGCCGGGAGAAACCGAAACGGAGTTGAAGCTGAAGGAGCTGATGACCGCTGCCGGGAAAGGGTAGATGTCAGATGCCGGGCGTCAGCCCTCAGCGCTGACGCCCGACGCCCAGGGCCTGAGACTGATCATGTTCGACGTCCACGAAATGGAAGTGAACTTCGGTCCGCAGCACCCGTCGACGCACGGCGTGCTGCGGCTGCTGTTGAAGATCGACGGCGAGCGGATCATCGACGCCAAGCCGGTCATCGGTTACCTCCATCGCGGGACGGAAAAGCTGTTCGAGAACATGCCCTATCCGCAGTGCATCCCGCACACCGATCGGATGGACTACGTCGCATCGGCCACGAACAACCTCGGCTTCGTCGAGGCGGTCGAGAAGCTGATGGGAGTGACGGGGACGATTCCCAGGCGCGCCCAGCTCATGCGCGTGATCCTGTCCGAATTGCAGCGCATTTCCTCGCACCTGCTCTGGCTGGCGACGCACGCCATCGACATCGGCGCCATGACACCGTTCTTCTACTGCTTCCGGGAGCGCGAGCAGGTCCTCGATCTGTTCGAAACATACTGCGGAGCGCGTCTGACACTCAACTGCATGCGCATCGGCGGGATGCCGGACGATCTGCCTCCCGGCTGGCTCGACGACCTGGAGGAGTTCATCGGCACGTTCGAGTCCGCGGTCGACGAATACGAGTCGCTGCTGACCAATAACCGCATCTGGAAGCGCCGTACCGTCGGCATCGGCGTGATCACGCCCGAAGAGGCAGTCGACTGGGGCATCACCGGCCCGCCGCTGCGCGGGACGGGGCTGGAGTGGGACCTGCGCAGGGCGCAGCCCTACGAGTGCTACCCCGAACTGCAGTTCGAGATCCCGGTGGGGGTCAACGGCGACACGTACGACCGCTATCTGGTGCGGATGGCAGAGATGCGCCAGTCGCGGCGGATCCTCGAGCAGTGCATCCCGTTGATCAAGGCCACGCCTGCCGGGGACATCAAAGCGAAGATCTCGCGCGTCATCCGCCCGCCCGAGGGAGAGGTCTACCACTCGATCGAGTCGCCGAAAGGGGAGCTCGGCTACTACATCGTGAGCGATGGCAAGGGGCAGAATGCCTACCGGATCCGTGTGCGGCCGCCCTCGTTCGTCAACCTGCAGGCGCTCCCGGCGATGGCCAGGGGACACCTGGTGTCTGATCTCGTTGCCCTGATCGGGACGATTGATATCGTGCTGGGAGAGGTGGATCGATGAGACGCGTGTCGGTCGTCCGCAGGTGGTCGTCGGGACGCGGTCGCGCGACGGCCTCGGCCGGAGGTCGCGAATGAACCCGTGGATGCAGTACCTCGTCTGGCCGCTCGTCAAGTTCCTCGTGGCCTTCATCATCGTTCAGGCGATCGTGGCGGCGATGAACTGGATCGAGCGGCGGTTGCTCGGGCTTGTGCAGGCCCGCCTGGGACCAAACCGCGTCGGGCCGTGGGGGCTGCTGCAGATCATCGCCGACCCGGTGAAGTTCCTGCTCAAGGAAGACATCGTTCCGGCGAACGCGGAGAAGGTGGCCTACTTCCTCGGGCCGATGCTGCCGCTGATCCCGACGTTTCTCGTCTACTGCCTCATTCCCTTCGGGCCGGGGCCGGCGTTCGTCTCCGCGCGCGTGAACATCGCCCTGCTGCTGATCCTGGCGCTCACTTCCACCGGGGTGTACGGCATCATTCTGGGCGGATGGGCTTCGAACAACAAGTATTCGCTCATGGGCGGACTGCGCTCCGCAGCGCAGATGGTGTCCTACGAAGTTCCGTTCGGCCTGTCGATCGTCGGCGTGCTGATGCTCTGCGGCAGCCTCGATCTGGTGAAGATCGTCGACTATCAGGCGGCCAACGTCTGGAACCTGCTGCCGCAGATCGTGGCCTGCTTCATCTTCTTCGTCTCCATGAACGCGGAGAACAACCGCACGCCGTTCGATCTCCCGGAGGCGGAGTCGGAGCTGGTCGCTGGATACCACACCGAATACTCGGCCATGAAGTTCGCCTTCTTCATGCTGGCCGAATATTCGGCCATGATCGTGAACTGCTGTCTGATCGTCACGCTCTTCTTCGGCGGATGGACGTTCGCCGCGTTCGGGCACGGCCTGACCTCGAGCGTGCTGCAGCACTGGGGATGGGCCGGCGGCATTCTGGGCACGCTGATCTTCTTCGTGAAGATGATGTCCTTCATGATGGTCTACATCTGGTTCCGAGCCACGTTCCCCCGGTTCCGTTTCGATCAGTTGATGGACCTCGGGTGGAAGTGGATGATCCCGCTGGCGCTCGCAAACATCGCCGTCACGGCCATCTTCGTGCTCCTGGGGCAGGAGCGCCTGCTGTACTGGATCGGGATCGCCGCGATCGCCGCGGTCGTCTACTACATCCGGCCGCGGAAAGGCGCGACGGAAAAACGCAGTCTGGCACGCCCGGAGAAGAGGATTCATGCAACTCGAGTATCCGAAGCCTAGATGGAGTGACCGGTTCCTTCTCCTCGACATGTTCGAGGGGCTGAAGACGACGCTTCGGGAGTTGTTCCGTCCGAAGGTGACGATCCGCTATCCCGAGGAGCGGCTCGATCCGGCCAACCGCTTCCGCGGGATGTTCCGCTTCTCCTACGACCGCTGCATCGCCTGCAAGATGTGCGCGGCGGCGTGCCCCATCGACATCATCTACATCGACGTCCACGACGAACAGCGGGAGATCGATGGAAAGATGAAGAAGCTGAAGGTTCTCGACCGCTTCGACATCGATGTGAAGCGCTGCATGTTCTGCGCGCTGTGCGAAGAGGCCTGCCCCACCAAGCCGGTGTCGATCTGGTTGACGACGAAGACATACGAGCTGGCCACCCACGACCGGAACGATCTGTACTTCAATATGCAGCAGCTCGAGTACTGGGACGACCGCCCGCATTACGACGGCCTGCCGGAAGACGAAGCGGCGCCGGCCGTCGAGAGCGCAGAGGGAAGGGGCCGGATCGACGCATGAGTCCCGCCCTGATCGTCTTCTTCATCATCGGAACGGTGGCCGTCGCGTCGTCGATCCTGGTGATCGGCATGCGGAACCCCGTCCACTCCGCGCTGTTCCTGCTGCTGACGTTCCTCTGCGTCGCGGTGCTGTTCGTCATGAAGGCCGCCGAATTCGTGGCCGCCGTGCAGGTGCTGGTGTATGCCGGCGGGATCATGGTGCTGTTCCTCTTCGTCGTCATGCTGATCAACGTGCGTCATCTTCCCGACGAGCGCGTCCTCTCGCGCTCCTGGAAGGGCGGAGTGCTCGTGGGGCTCGCGCTCTTCGTGCTCTTCACCACGATGGTCCGGCCGGGCGCGTACCACGATGCGGTGAACAACGAGCAGGCGCTGCGGAGCACATACACCTACCGGCACCACACCGTGCGGCAGCCGGACGGGACGGTGGTGCGGCGGCTCGTGCGGCACGCAACGGTGGTCGGGAACTCCGAAGCGGTCGGGATGGCGCTCTATCGCGAGTATCTCGTGCCGTTCGAGGTGGCGTCGCTCTTTCTGCTGGTGGCCATGATCGGGGCCATCGTGATCGGAAAACGCGAGCTCAGCGCCCTGGAAGAAGAGACGAACCCCGATTTCATCCTCGACAAGGTGGAGACGGAGAAGGAAGTCAAGGAGGCGATGAGTGCCTAGCACCGAAGCCTATCTGATGCTGTCCGGAACGCTCTTCACCGTCGGACTGATCGGCGTGATCATCCGCCGCAACATGATCACCGTGCTGATGGCCATCGAACTGATGCTCAATGCGGTGAACATCAACCTCATCGCCTTCTCGCACCGCATGTCGTCGATCGACGGACAGGTGTTCACGGTCTTCGTGATCACCGTCGCCGCGGGCGAGGCAGCGGTGGGGCTGGCGATCATCATTCAACTGTACCGATTGAAGAGCACGGTGAACGTGGACGACGCGCATGAACTGGAAGGGTGACGCAAACGTCGGCGCTGAGCGAAGCGAAGCGTCTATCACCGGGCCGGCATTCGCCGCCCTCGGGATGAACTGAGAGCTATGCCAACGATTCTGATCCTCGTCCCGCTTCTTCCCGCGATCGGCGCGCTGATCAACGGGACTCGTTCCTTCGCGCGGCCGCTGCAGCCGAAGAACCGCGTTCTGACGAACATCGTGGCGCTCGGTTCGACGGCACTCTCGGCGCTGCTGGCGCTCTGGATCGCCCTGTCGTACCACCAGCCGTGGGAGCACGCCTACTTCACCTGGATGCCACTGGGGATCGGTCACGTCACCGGTGGACTGCTCTCCGACTTCGTCGTCCACTTCGCCTTCCGCATCGACTCCCTCTCGATCACCATGATGCTGATCGTGACGTGGGTCGGGTTCCTCATCCACGTGTACGCCACCGGCTACATGGCCCACGAGAGCGGATACACGCGCTTTTTCACCTACCTCAATCTCTTCATGTTCATGATGCTGGTGCTCGTCCTCGGGGCGAACTACGTGGTCATGTTCGTGGGGTGGGAAGGTGTCGGGCTCTGCTCCTACCTGCTGATCGGCTTCTACTACGATAAGAATTTCGCCGCCGACGCCGGCAAGAAGGCCTTCGTCGTCAACCGCATCGGCGACTTCGGATTCATCCTCGGGATCTTCCTGATCTTCAACACCTTCGGCAGCGCCGATTACAGCAAGGTCCTCGCGGCCGCCAGCGCGCATCCCTCGCAGTACACGGGGATCGCGGGGATCATCTGCCTGCTGCTCTTCGTCGGGGCTTGCGGCAAGTCCGCGCAAATCCCGCTGTACGTCTGGCTCCCGGACGCCATGGCCGGACCGACCCCGGTCTCGGCCCTCATCCATGCGGCGACGATGGTCACCGCGGGCGTGTACATGGTCGTCCGCTCGAACGTGCTGTTCCGCCTCTCGCCGGGGGCCATGGCCGTCGTGGCCATCATCGGCGCGGCGACGGCGATCTTCGCCGCCACGATCGGCATCGCGCAGAACGACATCAAGAAAGTCCTGGCGTATTCGACCGTGTCGCAGCTCGGCTACATGTTCCTCGCCGCGGGCGTCGGCGCGTTCACCGCGGCGATCTTCCACCTGATGACCCACGCCTTCTTCAAGGCCTGCCTCTTCCTCGGCGCCGGATCGGTGATCCACGGATGCGGCGGCGAGCAGGATATGCGCAAGATGGGCGGGCTGTGGAAGCACATGCCGAAGACCGCTTGGGCGATGCTGATCTCCTGCCTGGCAATCTCCGGCGTCCCGCCGCTGGCCGGATTCTTCTCCAAGGACGAGATTCTGGCGGCGGCCTTCGCCCGCGGCCAGACCGATCCGATCTACCTGGTCGCGTGGGGGCTCGGCGTTCTCGCGGCGTTGATGACGGCGTACTACATGGCACGGCTGATGGCGATGACGT
>DATFUW010000151.1:0-6064 GCA_035260605.1 Thermoanaerobaculia bacterium
CCAGGCGGAGCATCTGCACGTCGGCCTCGACGGGATCGCCGCCGACGATTTCCGCGCCCACCTGGAACATCTCTCGGTTCGCGCCGAGGCGCGGATCGCCGCAGCGGATCACGTCGCCCCGGTAGTAGACGCGCAGCGGGAGCGCGGCGGCGGAGATCGACGGCGCCAGTGCGCGCGCCACCATCGGCGTGAAGTCGGCCCGCACGGCAATCAGGTCGCCCTCGCGGTCGACGAAGCGGTAGGTCTGCTTCGACGGCGGATACAACTCGGCGTAGTCGATGATCGGCAGCACGATCTCGGCGAAGCCGGCGTGATCGAGCCGCTCGATGAATCGCGCTTCGACGCGCTTCCGCCGCGCCGCCGCTTCGATCAGCAGCGGCCGTACGCCGTTCGGATACCGGTGATTGACAGCCATCAACAAAAAACCCCTTCGCCGCATGGAGAAGAGGTCGCGTTGTGGCCGTTGTTCGTTCGCTCTCGCGGCGCCCCTTCTCGTGCGGGGCGCTTCGCGGTAGAGCACCCCTACATCACGTGATGGTGATGATGATGGTGCCGGTGAGCGAGCGTCGTGTTCATCAAAGCCTGCAGAGTGTACCAGAGTTTACAATGCGCCCTTCATGACACTCGACGAGCAGCTCGAATTCCTGGCGAAGGGTTCGGTCGATCTCATCGACCGCAACGACCTCCGCTCGAAGCTCGGCCGCGGCACGCCGCTCACGGTCAAGGTCGGCTTCGATCCGACCGCCCCCGACCTCCACCTCGGCCATACGGTGATCATCCGCAAGATGAAGCACTTCCAGCAGCTCGGCCATCGCGTCATCTTCGTCATCGGCGACTTCACCGGGATGATCGGCGATCCGACCGGCAAGAAGATCACCCGCCCGCCGCTCAGCCACGAGCAGATCGAGCAGAACGCCGGGACGTACCAACGGCAGGTGTTCAAAATTCTCGACCCGCAGAAGACGGAGATTCGCTTCAACAACGAGTGGCTCGGGGCGCTCGGATCGGCGGGCATGGTCAAGCTCGCCGCGAAGTACACGCTGGCCCGCATGCTGGAACGCGACGACTTTCGCAAGCGCTTCGACGCCCACCAGCCGATCTCCATCCACGAGCTGCTCTACCCGCTGGCGCAGGCCTACGACTCCGTCTTCCTGAAGGCCGACGTGGAGATGGGAGGCACCGATCAGCTTTTCAACCTGCTGGTCGGGCGCGATCTGATGCGCGAGTACGGCCTCGAACCGCAGGTCGTCCTCACCACGCCGCTGCTCGAGGGGCTCGACGGTGTGGAGAAGATGTCGAAGTCGCTCGGCAACTACATCGGCATCACCGAGGAGCCGCAGTCGATCTTCGGAAAGATCATGTCCATCTCCGACGATCTCATGTGGAAGTACTACCTGCTCTGCACCGACTTGAGGAAGCAGGAGATCGACGGCTGGCGCGACCGGCCGATGGATGCCAAGCGCAATCTGGCGCGCATCGTCATCACCGACTTCCACGGAGCCGACGCCGCGCAGGCGGCCGACGCGGAGTTCCGCCGCATCTTCAGCGAGCGCCAGGCGCCGAGCGAGATCGAGGAGAAGTCGCTCCCGGCGTCGGACGAACCGCAGTTCCTGACGAAGGTGATCGTTGCCGCCGGTCTCGCGCAGACCAACAAAGAAGCGCAGCGGCTCGTGGCGCAGGGCGGCGTGCTGATCGACGAGGCGAAGGCGGAGAGCGTCACGCAGACGATCGACGCCAAATCGGGGAAGTCGTATCTGCTCAAGGTAGGCAAGCGTCGTTTCGCCAGAGTGCGGTTCATGTAGAGCCGGCTCTCAGCCGGCTCGAAGAGAAGGCACGAAAGGCCGGCTGGAGAGCCGGCCCTACACGAAGGCCGGCTGGAGAGCCGGCCCTACACGAAAGGCCGGCTGGAGAGCCGGCCCTACACGAAAGGCCGGCTGGAGAGCCGGCCCTACACGAAAGGCCGGCTGGAGAGCCGGCCCTACACGAAAAGCCGGCTGGAGAGCCGGCCCTACACGAAAGGCCGGCTGGAGAGCCGGCCCTACACGAAAGCCGGCTGGAGAGCCGGCCCTACACGAAAGGCCGGCTGGAGACCCGGCCCTACACTTACCGGTAGTTCACCGGGATCGTCAGCACGTCCGACATCCCGCCCGCCGTGGCGCGGATGCGGATCACGCCCGAGGTTCCCTTGAGCGCGCTGCTCGGCGCGACCTGCACGGTTTGCCCGTCGATGATCAACGCGTCGTGCACCGGGTCGGCGAAATCGATGGTCGCCGCTTCGCCGCTCGGGCCGGTCACGACCACGCGGAAGTAGTTCGGAAATCCGGTCGTGGTGAAGAGATCGATCGGCTGGTCGAGCACCCCGTCGCCGTTGGCGTCCGGCACGTCGACCGTGCCGTCTTCATTGACGTCGACGCCGGCGAAGTCGAGGTGTGTCTCGCCGCGCGTGGCGATCCCCGGCACGTAGCTCGGGTCGTTGCTGGCGTTGTTCACCGCGCTGCCGTAGGTGATGACGCTGCCGCCGGTGACGACGGCCTGCACGACATCGCTGTCCTGCTCGGTCGCGCCGAGGAGCGTGGCGATGCCGCCGTTGTACTGGATCTGCGTTCCGGCGGCGTACGTCTGCGGATCGGTTGCCGCGGCCTGGGTCCCGTCGGCGCGGAGCAGCTCCCACTGCACGACCGAGTCGCTGACGGCGTAGATGCCGAAGTTGAAGCGCGAGCCGGCGGCCGAGGCCGGCGCCTGCAGGACGATCGTGTTGCCCGCCGGGACCGCGTCGGAGGCGTTGATCGCCGGAATATCCTGCCCGAACTCGCCTGCGGGCGAGCTGTTGAACGTGCGCGAGGTGATGGCCACGCGGTTGACCGCCGAATCGGGGACGGTGATCTCGATCGCCCCGGTGGCCTGCTGCAATCCGAAGCGGGCGGCGACGACATCGGAGAGTGCCACGGTGGAGCGCGCGGCGACCGTCAGCGTGTCGCTGCTCTGGACCTGATCGCCGGAGTGGAACGCGAGGCCGGCAGCGATCGGCGCCGCGCCTCCGTTGTGAATCGTCACCTCGCTCTGCCACTGGCTGCCGTGGTCGCCGGGTCCCGTTCCGGCAGCGGGGATGATGAACGTCGCCGCGCTCGCGGCGATCGGGAGGAGGACTGCGGATGCTGCGGTGATGAGGCTTGTGAGTTTCATTCGAGGGCTCCTTTTTCAGTCTCTGTTGCTGCCCTCAAATACGCGCCGCGGCGCGAAATCGTTTATGAGATTACGACATAGAAATTGATGATGAAAATTGGTTGGATCAGCCGTGCTTGATACGGACCTGCGCGCGGTAGCGTCCAAGATACAATCCGCGCCGCAATGCCCATTCCTCTGCTCGACCTCAAAGCGCAGTACGCGACCATCCGCGATGAAGTCCTCCGCGTCACCAACGAGGTCTACGAATCGCAGATCTTCATCCTCGGCAAAAAGGTCGAGGAGTTCGAGCGCGATTTCGCCGCCTACTGCCGCAGCACGCACGCCGTCGGCGTCTCCTCCGGCACCGATGCTCTCCTCGTGGCCCTCATGGCTCTGGGCATCGGTCCGGGCGACGAGGTCATCATGCCCGCCTACTCCTTCTTCGCCACCGCGGGCGTCGTGGCCCGCCTCGGCGCCACGCCGGTGTTCGTCGATGTCTCCCTCGACGACTACAACATCGATCCCGATCTCATCGAAGCGAAGATCACGAAACGGACCAAGGCCATCATGCCCGTCCATCTGTACGGACAGTGCGCCGACATGGCGCGCATCGACTTCGGCATCCCGATCGTCGAGGACGCCGCGCAGGCCGTCGGCGCCGAATACCACGGCAAACGCGCCGGAACGCTCGGGGCCATGGGTTGTTTCTCATTCTTCCCCTCGAAGAACCTCGGCGGGTTCGGCGACTCCGGCGCGGTCACCACGGACGACCAGGCCCTCGCCGGGAAGCTCCTCGACCTTCGCGTGCACGGCATGCGGCCGAAGTATTACCACCGCGAAATCGGCGGCAATTTCCGCATCGATGCCCTGCAGGCCGCGATCCTGCATGTGAAGCTCCCGCACCTCGACTCCTGGAGCGAGGGCCGAAGGAGGAACGCGGCGATTTATGCGGAACTGTTCGAGGGCCTCGAAGGGATCATGCTTCCCCGCGAAATGCCCGGCCGGCATCACGTCTACAACCAGTTTGTCGTCCGTTTCCCCGAAGGCCGCGACCGCGTCATGGCCCATCTGAAAGAGGCCGGAATCGGATGCGAGATCTACTACCCGCTCACCCTTCCGGAGCAGGAATGCTTCGCCCATCTCCGCGCCGGCAGCTTCCCGAACTCCGAGGCCGCCGCCCGTCAGACGCTGGCCATCCCCGTCTATCCGGAGCTCACCCGCGCGCAGATGGAAACGGTCGCCCGGGAGATCCGCAAGGCAATGTAGGACCGCCTCTCAGGCGGTCGGTTTTCATTTTGACGGAAATGGCCGGCTGGAGAGCCGGCCCTACACGAGCCGGCTGGAGAGCCGGCTCTACATGATCCCGCTGCGGAATACGCGTCCGAATCGTGAGCCTCCGGTCGTCACGCGCACGCTCGTGGGGATCAACACGCTGGTATTCGCCTATCTGGCGATCGCCGGCCAGGGGGCGTACACGATCATCGACCGCCTCGGTTTCATTCCGTATCGGCTCGTCGACCCGGCGGCGTACGACGCCTCGCGCTACGCGGTGACCCTGACGCTGATCACATCCCTCTTCCTGCACGGCAGTGTGGTTCACCTTCTTGGCAACATGATCTATCTGTGGGTCTTCGGCGGGGCGGTCGAGGAGGCGCTGGGACACTCGCGCTACCTGCTCTTCTTCCTGGCCGCGGGAGCGATCGGGAGCCTCACGCATACGATCCTCTTTCCCCGCTCCGGGATCCCGTCGATCGGCGCCTCGGGAAGCATCGCTGGCGTGCTCGGCGCGTTTCTGATCCTGCAGCCGAACGCGCGCATCGTCACGCTCTTCCCCCTGGTCGTCTACTGGGCGATGGCCGAGATCCGTGCGGTCGTGCTGCTGCCCATCTGGTTCGCGCTACAGTTCTTCAACGGATTCCTCGCGCTGGCCGCCGCCGCGCGCGCCGAGGCCGCGATCGGCATCGCCTGGTGGGCACACGTGGGAGGCTTCCTGTTCGGGATGGCGGTGGCGATCGGGGTGCGGTGGGGGAGAAGAAGTCGATCGCCGGCTCACACCCGGTAGTACTCGCGGTACCACCGCACGAACGCCGCGATTCCTTCCTCCACCGTCGTCTTCGGCCGGAACCCGGTGGCCCGTTCCAGGTCGTTGACGTCGGCCATCGTCGACGGCACGTCGCCCGGCTGCATTGGCAGCAGATCGAGCCTGGCCTTCACGCCGAGGCTCTTCTCCAGGACGGAGATGAAGTGGAGCAGCTCGACCGGGCGGTTGTTGCCGATGTTGAAGATGCGGTAAGGCGCGTCGCTGCTCGCGGGATCGGGATGGTTGCTCTCCCACTCCGGATTCGGCCGTGGCACGACGTCGAGGATGCGCACGATCCCCTCGACGATGTCGTCGATGTAGGTGAAGTCGCGGATCATCCGCCCTTCGTTGTAGACCGGAATCGGCTCGCCGGCGAGCATGGCCTTCGTGAATTTGAACAGCGCCATGTCGGGGCGTCCCCACGGCCCGTAGACGGTGAAGAAGCGCAGGCCGGTGGCCGGGAGCCGGTAGAGGTGCGCGTACGAATGCGCCATCAGCTCGTTCGCCTTCTTCGTCGCGCCGTAGAGCGAGAGCGGATGATCGACGCCGTCGTGTTCGGAGAACGGCTGGCGCGTGTTCCCGCCGTAGACGGAGCTGCTGGAGGCGTAGACGAGGTGCGCGATCTGATTGTGCCGGCAGCCTTCGAGGATGTTCTGGAAGCCGAGGATGTTGGTTTCGATATAGGCGTAGGGATTGACGACCGAGTAGCGGACGCCGGCCTGCGCGGCGAGATGAATGACGCGCTCGGGATGGTGGTCGTCGAAGACGTCCTGCAGCGACGTGGTGTCGGCGACGTCGCAATGTACGAAGTGGAAGTCG
>DATFUW010000152.1:0-3881 GCA_035260605.1 Thermoanaerobaculia bacterium
TGACGTGAGAGATGTCGACCAACATGCCGAGCCGGTTCATCTCCAGGACCACCTCCCTGCCGAAGGCCGTAAGGCCGTCGTTCTTCGGCGCGTCGCCGGAAGAGTCGGCCCAGTCGTTGGAGTTCGTGTGGGTGAGCGTCATGGACCGCGCGCCGAAGCGGTAGAAACCCCGGAGCAGATCGAGCGAGTCTTCGATGGCGTGCCCTCCCTCGATGCCGATGAGGATGGCGCGCTTTCCCTGGCCGGCGATCCGCCGGATGTCGGAGGTCGACTGTGCGAACCGGACCCACTGGGGGTAGGCGTCGACCATCTCGTGGATGGTCTCCATGATCTTCATGCAGTAGGCGGCGGCGCCGTTGCCGGCGTACTTCGCCGGGACATACGCGGCGAAGAACTCCGCGTCGAGGCCGCCGGCCTTCATCCGTGGATAGTCGAATTGCCCGCGCTGGTTCCACGCCCCGAGGTCGAACGGATGCCGCATGTACTCGGTCGGCGTGTCGGCGTGCGTATCGACCGTGACGGCCCGCGGATTCCCGGCGAACAGCGAAAAGGGGAGGAGCAGAGACAGCAGCGCGATGCGGGCGATTCGCATCGCGGAAGGATAACAAAGCGGCGGCCGGCCACGGCGGCCGGCCGCCGATCTTCAGTTGTTGGGCGGGGCCTCGCTGATCTTCTCCACCGTATCGCCGACCTTGCCGCTTTCGCGGGTCGCGGAAGCGACGTCGGCCATGGAGACGATCCCCACGAGCTCGTTGCTGTTGTTCACCACCGGCACGCGCCGCACCTGTGCGTTGCGCATGACCTGCAGCACCTCGTCGATCGCGGCGTCTTCGCGCACGCTGCGGACGTTCTTGGACATGGCATCGTCCACATGCGCCGACGCGGGGTCTTTCCCCTCGGCGATCAGCCGCACCACGATGTCGCGGTCGGTGATCAGTCCGATGATCTTCCTGCCCTCGAGCACCGGGACCACTCCGGTGTCCTGCCGGGCCATGATGCGCGCGGCGTCGCGGACCGTGTCCTTCTCGGAGACGCACTCCGGGTTGGCGGTCATGACGTCGCGGACCTTCTTGTCGTGTAAAGCCATCGCGTCCTCCTTGGGGTTACGGGAATCCAGGGAAGAAGCGAGCAAGTCGCGTACCCGTCAGAAGCTGAAGCGCAGCCCTCCGCCGAGGGTCAGATAGCGGACCTTGTAGTGGAAGTTGACCCAGTGATACGCGAGCTCGGCGATGAAGCCGGTGCGCCGGGTGATCGGGAAATCGGCGTTGACGCCTCCCACGAAGCCGTAGTTCGTCTCCGACTCGTTTCCGCGCTGCGCGTCGGGGACCGCGGTGTCGGTCACCGAGCCGTGCTGGCGGTAGAGCCCGACGCCGGCGAAGAGGCCGGTCGATCCGAAGGCCTCGGAGAAGCGGTAGTCGATCGTTCCGCTGACGTGCTCCAGCGTGCCTTTGCGGATGTCGGTGCGCGCCGTCGCCCCCTCCGGCGTCGTGTACTGGAAGGCCAGCGGGCCTTCGATCTGTCCGATCTGGACCTTGAAGAAGGTGCCCGGATCGACCTGCACGCCGTAAAACGCCTCGCGGTCGGAGTTGCTGAATCGGAAGTTGTCGCTCACGCCGATGCCGGCCGCCTGGTCGCTGCGGCTGATCAGGCGCTTGCTGCCGCCGATCATCAGTCCGAACTCGGAGGTGTTCTGTGCAGCCAGCGGCATCGCCGCCAGCAGCACCAGGGTCAACGTCAACGCGGGCTTCGTCATGGCGCGCACTATACGTGTCGATCGAGCGTGATTCAACGTGAGCTCCTTCCGGTTGGCCGCCAACGTTACAATGTTGCCTCGTGCTGACGGCGCTTCAAAATCTGGGACGGGAGACGGCGCGAATCGTTCTGCACGCTTCGTGCGTCGTCTGTGACGGGGAGCTGCCCTGGAAGGAGCGGAAGGCCTCCTGCTGCGCCGCCTGCTGGTCGTCGCTGGCGGCGATCCGGGGCGTGAAGTGCGACTCCTGCGCCATGCCGTGGAGCGCGGGAGGGGAGGGCTTCCGCTGCCTCTCCTGCCTCGACGATCCGTTGCCGGTCGGCTGGACCGAGGCGTGGGGCCATTACCGGGGATCGCTCGCGCGCCTGCTGCACGCGTTCAAGTTCGAGCGTCACGATTTCCTCGATGCGCCGCTGGCCGAACTGCTGGAGAGCACGCTGCGCGAACGCGGTGATCTGGACTTCGACGCCGTCGTGGCGGTGCCGATGCATCGCGCGAAGCTGCGGCAGCGCGGCTACAACCAGGCGGAACTGCTGGCGCGGAAACTGTCGCGGCGCATCGGCATCCCGTACGACGGAGCGCTGCTGCTCAAGGAGCGCGATCGGGAACCGCAGTCGACGCTTCCGCGCGGCGAACGCGCCAGGAACGTCCGCGGGCTCTTCGCCGCCGGTGCCACCGCGAAGGGTCGTGCATTCCTCCTCGTGGACGACATCTGCACGACCGGCGAGACGCTCCGCGCATGCGCCGGGGCGATCCGCAAGGAAGGGGCGTCGCGCGTCTGCGCGATCGTCGTGGCGAAAGCGTAAGGTGTTTCGGGCCTTTTTCATCGCACTGTCGGAAAGCCGCATGCTCCGCGGGATCGCCGAGCGTTCGGGGATCGGACGCCGCGTGTCGGCGCGCTTCGTCGCCGGCACGACCGTGGCCGACGCGCTTCAGGCCACCGCGTCGCTGAACGCGCTCGGCATGCGCGTGAGCATCGACAACCTCGGCGAGAACGTCACCAACCCGGACGAGGCGCGGCAGAGCGCCGCGCTCTATCACCTGCTCCTCGACGCCATCGCTGAGCGAAAGCTCGACGCCAATGTCAGCCTCAAGCTCACGCACATGGGCCTGGACGTCGACCCTGCGCTGGCGCGCGAGATCGTCTCCGACATGGTGGCCCACGCCGCGCGCCTCGGGAGTTTCGTGCGCGTCGACATGGAGGGATCTCCCCATACCGACCGCACGCTGGAGATCGTTCACGAGCTGCACCGGCAGCCGGGATATGCCGATCGCGTCGGTGCCGTGATCCAGTCCTATCTCAAGCGGAGCGAGCGCGATGTCGAAGCGCTCTGCGCAGAACAGATCCGCATCCGGCTCTGCAAGGGGGCGTACAAGGAGCCTCCGGAGATCGCCTTTCAGGACAAGCGCGACGTCGATGCGAGCTTCGTCCGGCTGATGCGCATCCTGCTCGCGAGCGGCACGTATCACGGAATCGCCACGCACGATCCCAGGATGATCGAGGCCACCATCGCCTTCGCGCGGAGCGAGAAGATCGCTCCCGATCAATTCGAATTTCAGATGCTGCACGGGATCCGCCGCGACCTCCAGCAGCAGCTCGTGCGCGAAGGCTGGCGCATGCGCGTCTACGTTCCGTTCGGCACGGAGTGGTATCCCTACCTCATGCGGCGGCTGGCCGAGCGGCCGGCGAACGTGCTGTTCATCGCCCGGAATCTGTTCCGGAGGTAGCGGGCGGCGGCTGCCGCGCGGCGGGCGGTGCATCCGCCCGGTCCCGCCACCGACGGTGGAACCACGGCCACTGCTCGGGGACGCGGCGGATCTGCCGTTCGATGGATGCGGTGAGCCACGCCGTGACCTCGGCCGGATCCGAATCGCGCGTCAGGAACCGCGGCTCCTCGAAGTGGACGATCTGCTTTCCGCCGCGGCGCTCGATGAAGCAGGCGATGACCGGCGCAGCGGCGCGGACGGCGAGGCGCGCCGGGCCGATCGGCGTTCGCGCCGGACGGCCGAAGAAGGGCACCTTGACGCTCTCGGCCTGGATGTTCTGATCGATGAGGAAGGCGAGCGGCTGGCCGGCGCGGATGGCGCGGAACATCTCGCGTGCCGCCGCGGTCGACCCGCGGTCGATCGT
>DATFUW010000153.1:0-4324 GCA_035260605.1 Thermoanaerobaculia bacterium
GTCCTCGCGGTCGGCGGCGTCCTTCGCCGTGACCTCGATTCTGCCCCCGCTTTCGAGGAGGATGAAATGGTGGGTCGTCTTCTGCTGATCGAAGCCCATGCCCATCGCGCCGCGTCGCATGACCCCGCTGTGATGATGGTCTGGCTGCTGGCAATCCATCTGCGCGGCGAGCGGAAAAGCCAGCAGCAGGGCGGCGGGAATCAGGGTCAGACTGTTTCGCATGTTCGAACTCTACGCCGTTTCCGATCGAGCGACAGTCAGGAAGCGGTAAGGAAGCGATGACGGAGCGGCCGGCGCGCGAAGCCGGTCAGTTCGACCGCGGGAAGTCGACGACGTTGGCTCCCGAATCGGACCGCTCGTGCGTCGCCGCGAGCTCGAGGAGGACCGCTGTGAGCAGGCCAATCTCGAACGGTTTCTGCAGGATGGAAGAGACGACGGCGCTGTTCAGGCGGGCATGCGCCCCTTCGGGCAGTGCGGTGACGACGATGACCGCGGGGCGCTTTGGGAGCTCGGCAAGGCGGTCGATCAATTCATATCCGCTCATGCGCGGCATCATCAGATCGATGATCGCCACCGAGTACGCTCCGCCCCGGATCTTCTCGAGCGCTTCGGCTCCATTGGATGCGACGTCGACCTCGAATCCCGCCCGCGCGGCAACCAGATGGAGCAGTCCCCTGAGCGGCGGGTCATCGTCAGCAACGAGAATTTTCTTCACCAGGCGGTTCCCTCCCTCCACCCCTCGCGGGTTTGTGCCGGACGCTGCAAGCTTCCGGCCACCCTGGCGCACGGCCCTCAGCGGCGATGCATGCGGATGATCTCGCCGGGGGTCGTTGGGCGGGAGAAGAGGTAGCCCTGGCAGACGTCGCATTCGTACTGGCGCAGGAACGCCATCTGTTCGGTGGTCTCCACCCCTTCGGCGATCACGGTCAGCCCGAGCGCGTGTCCCATGGCGATGACCGCCGCCACGATGGCCGAATCACTGGTCCCCGGGATCCCGGTGAGGAAGGCCTTGTCGATCTTCAAGGCGTTGACGGGGAGTTGCTTCAGGTAGGCAAGTGACGAGTAGCCGATTCCGAAGTCGTCGATCGAGACCTGCACTCCTCTCCGGCGGAGCTCCCCGAGCAGTTCGATGCTGCGGGAAAGGTCGCGCAGGGCCGTTCCTTCGGTGATCTCGAACTGCAACATCGAGCAGGGGACGCGGTGCTGGAGGACGGCGTGATCGATCATGTCCAGCAGGCCGGGATGCTCGAACTGCCGCGCGGAGAGGTTCACACAGACGATCGGATTTTCCCATCCGGCAGCCACCCATTCGCGGGCCTGGGCGCATGCCGAATGGATCACCTGCTCTCCGATGGGGACGATCAGCCCGGTCTCCTCGGCCAGATCAAGGAATGATGCCGGCGCGAGCTCTCCTTTGAGCGGATGCTGCCAGCGTACGAGTGCCTCGACGGCCGTGATCTGTTCGCCGGCGACTTCCAGCAGAGGCTGGTAACGGACGAAGAATTCGGAGCGCTCGAGCGCGCGATGGAGGTCCATCTCTACGGCCAGCCGCTGCACCGCTCGCTCGTTGATCGAGCTGTTGTGCATGTGCCATCCGTTGCCCCCGAGACGCTTGCAGGTGTGCTGCGCCGCATCGGCCGACGCCAACAGGTCGGAGACTTCGGCGCCGTCCTGGGGATAGATGGCGATCCCGATGCTCGCGGTGACAAACAGCTCGCGCCCGCGGACGGCGAAGGGCTCCTGGAACTTGTCGAGCAGGAGCTGGGCGACGCGCACCGTGTCCTCGGCGAGTCGCAGGTTGTTGAGCAGCAGGATGAAATCGTCGGCACCGAGCCTGGCGAACGTGTCGGAGGCCCGCACGCACGAGGCCAGGCGGTTGCCGATGATCCGCAGGACCTCGTCGCCCGTCGGGTGACCGAGCGTGTCGTTGATCCGGTTCAGGCGGTCCACGTCGACATAGAGCAGCGCGAGCTGCGTGGTCTGCCGCCGCGCCTGCGCCAGTGCGATCGTGAGCCGGTCCTCGAACAGGCGGCGGTTCGGCAATCCGGTCAGCGTGTCGTGATACGCCTGGTGCTCGTAGGCCTCCTCGATCCGCCGCCGCTCGGTGACATCGCGCCAGGATCCGGCGAAGCCTTTCAGTCTGCCCTCGTCGGTCTGCACGCGGTAGATCGTCGCCTCGACCCAGACCGGCTCCCCGGAAGGGCGGCGGAGACGGTAGGAGACGGTGCACGTGCGGGCGCGTTCGAGGATGGCGCGCTGCAGTGCCGCCGCTTCCGACGCGTCCTCCTCGTGCACCAGACTGTCGAGCGGCGATCCGATCAGATCGCCGGCCTGACGCCCGACGAGGCCCTCGACCTGCGGCGCGACGTGCGTCAGCATGCCCGCGTCGTCCGTCATCCAGTAGACGTCGGCGCTTCGCTCGGCGAGAAAGCGGACCAGATCGTCGGGAATCCCGGTGGTCGTCAACGTGCCTCTCTCACAGCGAAATCTTACGTCATGCGGTGGCGGCCGAACCGATCAGCCGGACGAAGTTCGAGACCAGCGTGGGATCGTAGTACGAACCGGAGCGTCCGCGGATGGTTTCCAGTGCCGCTGCCTTCCCGACAGTCTGGTCGTAGGGCCGCAGCGTACACATGGCATCGTATGCATCGGCGATGGCCGTCATCCGGCTGGCGAGGTTGGGCTGCCGCCGCTTTCGCAGCCGCGGGTACCCCGCGTGGCCGTCGAAGCGGAGGTGATGTTCGTAGGCCACGACCGCCGACAGCGGCGAAGTCCCCTCCAGACCGGAAAGATAGAGCGCGCCGGCCTGCGTGTGGCGCTTCATGATCTCCCACTCGCGGTCGTCGAGCCTGCCCGGCTTGTTGAGGATATCGCGAGGGACCGACAGCTTGCCGATGTCGTGACAGAGCGCGGCCATGCCGAACATGTGCAGCATCGGCCCCCAGATCCCGAACGAGCGGGCCTGCAGCAGGACCAGGATGGCCACATTGATGGAGTGCACGAAGGTGTATTCGTCATGGTCCTTCAAAGGCGCGATCGGCAGCATCGACCGCGTGGTGCCGGAGATCGAGTCGATCAGGCTCCAGACGAGCTGCTCCATCTGGTCGATCGGCATCCTGCGCTCGATGCGGAAGCGGGCCCACGAATCGCGGATGGTCTCGATCTGATCGACGGAGAGTTTGCGTCGCTCTTCCCTGGCGGCCTCGTCGACGAGGGACACATTCGCCCGGCCGAGGATGATGTGCTTCGACGGCTGCAGCGCCTCGCCCGAGGCGAGCGCGGCGACGAAACGCGCGGCCTCCTCCGGCTCGAGCCCGCGGGCGAGCGTGATCCGTTCCACGCCGCGGCGCTTGAGCAGCGCCACGAAGGCGTCGATCGCCAGGTTACGGTTGCGAAGGACCTGGTCCCCGAAGAGCAGATCGTCTCCGACGAGGATGTACGTCGCGGCATCGCTCTGCGACGCTTCGGTGGTCTCGTTGACGGCGGCGGTCATCCGCTCCACGCTCTGCACGACGCGCGGATGTTTCGCCGGATAAAGGCTCCTCAGGTTGACGACCGAGGCGATCTGCGCGGCGAGCGTCTCCATCACCGTGCCGCCAGGTCTCCGCAGATCGTGCGGATCCGGGCGTCGCGTGCCCGCAGTCCGCGCTCCAGCAGTGGCTCGCGGACGTCCTTCGGATATTTCTGCAGCGACTGCCACGCGGCGTAGCGTTCCTCCTTTGACGGCCACGGGAGCCACGATTGCGTGAAGAAGCGCTGGAGATCGGAGAGGACCGCCGGGTCGGCAAGATCGCCGAGCGCGCGCAGTGCTTTGACCCGCAACGCGCGGCGGCGGCCCTGTACGTCGTTCCCCTGCAGGATCCGGAGCAGCGCGCCGGCACCTTCGCGGATGCCGTAGCTTCCGACGAGGGTCACGGCGGTCTCGACGACCTTCGGGTCGGGGTTCTCGAACAGCGCATCGAGCAGAGGAGCGGAGGTCTCCGGCTCCAGCGCCAGGAGGCTCTTCAGCGCCTCGAGCTTGACCCGCAGATCGGCGTGGCGGGCGAGCTTGCGCAGCTCGGGCAGCGACGTGCGGTCGCGCATGACGCGCAGCAGGATGATCATGTTCCGCACCACGTACCAGCGCGAATCGGAAAGAAACGCCACGACTTCGGGAACCGTCTCCGCTCCCAGCGAGGCGATGAAGTCGAACAAGCGCCTGCGCCGCGAACGGTTGTTCTCCTCCGCCAGGGTGACGAGGAGGTTCCGGCGTGCTGCCGGTCCCAGCCCGGAGATCAGCCGGGATACGGAGTCCATCTTCTCGGGAGGGAGCGTCGGGAGGATG
>DATFUW010000154.1:0-2278 GCA_035260605.1 Thermoanaerobaculia bacterium
GGGAACCGGCGAACACGCCCGTTTCCTGGCGGCGAAAGGCTTCCAGGTGATCGGCATCGACGCCTCGCAGTCGATGATCGAGAAGAGCGCCGCGGAGACCGCCGAGGGCGACGTGCGCTTCGTCCGCGGCGACATGCGCGAGGTCGATCAGCTCGTGGACGGGAAGTTCGGTGGGGCGATCTGCGTCGGCAACGCGCTGCCCCATCTGACCGAGGAAGGGGACCTGCAGCGGTTCGCAGCAGCGCTGCGCAAGGTGCTGCTGCCGAACGCACCGGTGGTGATCCAGATCCTCAACTACGACCGGATCGAGGCGAAGCGGGAGCGCGCCCTGCCGATCAACTTCCTTCCCGATCCCGACGATCCGGCGGCGACGATCGTCTTCGTCCGCCTGATGGAGCTGCGCCCGGATAGACGGGTGATCTTCATGCCGGCGACGCTCAAACTGCGCAGCGACCGAGACCAGCCGCTCGAGCTGATGATGTCGCAGCGGGTGGAGATCCGCGGCTGGCGCCGGGAGGAGATCGAGCGCACCTTCCGCGAGAACGGCTTCTCGTCCATCGAGACGTTCGGCGCGTTCGACGGTGCGAAGTTCGATGGCACGGAATCGCGCGACCTCATTCTCGTGGCGCGATGATCCGAGTCGGCAATCCCCTCAGTTCGATCCGTAGCCCGCGGGGATGGCGTGCGCGTACCAGAAGTGACCCGTGGGGGTCTTCCCTTGATCGAGGATGACTTCGAACTCGCCCCAGATCGGATCTCCGCCATCACGCCAGTACTGGCTGTTCTCCAGCGCCGGGCCGACCCAGATGATCTTCACATGCTCGGAGACTTTGGAGCCGTTCGGCAGCATGCCGTTCCACTCATTGTCCACCCATGCGTCGGCGGTCCACGGCGCGCCGTTGAAGCGCGCATCGTCCCACGCTTTCGACCACTTCATGACCAGGTGATCGTTCGCGTAGGTCGGATCGCCCCAGACCGCGCCGTCGATCGTCCGATCGACGCCGTCGGCCGGGCCGACGAAGATCCGCGCGTTGTAGTTGTAGCCGAACTCGTCGAACCCGTTGCCGGCCAGCAGCGGCAACGCGAAAAGCGCGACAAGGGCCACGGTCGCTGGAACAAAACGATTCCACATTGACTCTCTCCTTATGTAAGTACAGACACGCTATGGTCGGGCCGCGTCGCCGGCGGTGATGGAAGGCATACCGCCGGGTGATGCCAGTTCGCTACCGCGCCACTTTCTGGCGGCGGCTGGAGCGCTTCACGGCGGTGATCAGATCCTCCGGCTCGACCGGCTTGGCCAGGTAGTCGGAGAAGAGGTGCGATCCCTCCACAGTCCGGCGCGGAAATGCCGAGAGCGCGATGACCGGGATCGATCGGCCGGGAGTCTCGCCCAATCGCCGCATGAACGCGTAATCGTCGATCTCCGGCATGGCGATGTCGGTGATGATGACGTCGGGGCGATTCGACAGGAGGGCCGTGAGCGCCTCGGACGCGGACGACACCTGCAGGGCCGTGGCGCCGGCTTAGGTCAGTGTGGTGCGGATGAACTCGCGCCCGTCCTGGTCGTCGTCGAAGACGAGCACTTTCAGCCGGTGGCCCAGACATCTCTGGAACTCGAACAATGCGATCGGAGTCAGCACATCCTCATGGAATTCACAAGAGGAAGAGCTCATGACGAGACGATCCCTAGGAAGTCTCACAGATAGCGATACCGTCGTTGCGGGCGCCGAGGGGCCGGATGCGAGGCGCAGCGACGCAGGCGATGCGGGGCACGCTCACGGAGCGGCAACGAAGCAGACGGCCCCTCGCCGCCCACAACGCGAAGCCATTTGTGAGACACCACACTGGAATCACAGTTGTCCCATCGACGCAGCCGGACGTAGGATCGCCTCGTGCGCCGCATCGTCGCTGCCACTGTCGTCGTGGTCACCGCAACGGCATTCGCCGCCCCCATCCCCGACAAAGTCCCCCTCGAGGCCCGGCCGTTCCCGCTGAGCGAGGTCCGCCTCCTCGACGGTCCGTTCAAGCGGGCGATGGATCTCGACGGCACGCTGCTGCTGAATCTCGATCCCGACCGCCTCCTGCACAACTTCCGCGTCAACGCCGGCCTCCCATCCTCCGCGCAGCCGCTGGGTGGGTGGGAGGCGCCCGACGTCGAGCTGCGCGGGCACACGGTCGGGCACTACCTCTCCGCACTGGCGCTGATGTACGCCGCCACCGGCGACGCTCGCTTCAAGGCGCGTGCAGACTCGATGGTCGCCGAGCTGGCGAAGATCCA
>DATFUW010000155.1:0-3956 GCA_035260605.1 Thermoanaerobaculia bacterium
CATCGAGCACCGGGAATCCGAACCCCTGTTCGTACGACGGAAGCGGCTTGGTCGCCACCTCGCCCGACGTCGTGTTAAGCCACTCGACACGGCGCGCGGCCGCGATCAGCGTCGCCTTCAGCAGCGCCGCACTCGGCGTCATCCGATCGGCGGGAACCGGCGTGCCGGTCGGGTAGTAGCCGGCGATGTAGTACTGCCGCACCAGCGCGGCGGAGCCGGCGATCGTCGGCGAAGCCCAGGAGGTCCCGGGCTGAAACGTCATCCCGCACGTCTGCCCGTGCGAGATCACTTTCGCGTCGCCCGCGAGGACCCATGCAGGGCCGACGAGGTCCGGCTTGATGCGGCCGTCCCGCGTCGGGCCGAAGAGCGTGAAGCTCGACAGGACGTCGTCGTCGTACTGATTCGCATCGCGGGTCCCTCCGACCTGCAGCGTGTCCTTGGCGCAGCCGGGGGCGGAGAGCGAGCCTGGCGGCGCGGTGCCGAGCGACCCATTGTTGCCGGTGTTGAAGACCACCAGAAAATCGGGATGCGACCAGATGAAGGCGTCGACGTCGTGGGCGGACTGGGGATAATTGCCGGTCGGCGGCGGCAACGGCGCCGGTACTCCCTGCCGGTCACCCCACGAATTCGAATCGATCCGCGCTCCCTGCCGGTACGCCTGCGCGAGGATAGGCGTCAGATTGACCGGACAGCCGATACCCGGACGCTGCGAGCAGGCGTCGCCGCCGATGAAGCCGGCATCCTGCACGATGAGCTGTGCGCCGGGGGCGATGGAATCGCCGTAGTCGTGTGCTATCGGAGTGCCGCGGTCGCCGGCGGCCGATGCGGCGGCGTGCGTTCCATGTCCGTGGTTGTCGTAGGCTGCGGGATCGTTTGGGTCGTCGCATCCGAGGGCGCCGGGGTATTCGGCACACGAGTAGAGAAAGTCGTATGCCACGATCTTGCGGCGGCTCAGATCCTCGTTATCCGAAGCCAGCGTCGGATTGATCGGAGGACGTGAACCGTCGGCCTCGATGAACGGACAGGTGTCCCAGTCGACGCCGGTGTCGAGAATGGCGATGATCTGTCCCTCGCCGTGGATGCCGTGGTCGAAGATCGGCGTCGTGGTCCCGGCGAATCCCGACTGCAGGTTGCGATACGAGAGCTCGTTCGCGGCGAGCGGGGCAGCAAGAAGGAAGATAACCGCAAATAACCTGCGCAATTGAGCAGCGTAACGACCCGGCCGCGGAGGGGGATTCCCGCTTCCCGGCTCAGTGCACGAATTTCCGGCGGTTCCGGATGTAATCCGCCAGGATGTACTCGCCCAGCCGGTCCGGTGAGGAGTAGAACGCGCGGCCGCGGTTGATCTTCGAGAGCTGCTCGACGAAGTTCACCAGCATCGGATCGGTGGCCAGCATGAACGTGGTGATCGGAATGCCGAGGCGGCGACAGCGGTCGGCTTCCTCGAGCGTCCGGTTGACGATCTTCATGTCCAGACCGAACGAGTTCGTGTAGAGGTGCCCGCCCTCGAAGAGCGCCGAGGGCTTCCCGTCGGTGATCATGAAGATCTGTTTGTTGTTGTGCTTGCGCCGGCGGAGGATCCGCTGTGCGAGCTCGAGCCCCGCCTTGGTGTTCGTGTGATACGGGCCGACCTTCACGTAGGGGATCTCGGAGATCGGCACTTCCTGAGCCTCGTCGCCGAACAGGAGGACGTCGATCGAGTCCTTCGGATATTTCGTGAGGATGAGCTCCGTCAGCGCCAGGGCGACCTTCTTCGCCGGCGTGATCCGGTCCTCTCCGTACAGCACCATGGAATGGGAGATGTCGATCATGACCACCGTGGCGCAGCTCGAGTGATGTTCCGTCTCGAACACCTCGAGGTCGTCTTCGGTGAGGAGGATTGGATCTGCTGGATCGGTGTGCTTCATGGCGTTCTGCAGCGAACGGATGGAGTCGATGGACATCGGATCGTCGCCGAACTGATACGACCGCGTCTCGGTGAGCCGTTCGGTCCCCTGCCCCGCATTGGCCACGGAATGGGAGCCGGTCAGCGATTTCTGGAGGCCGCCGAAGATTTCGTCGAGCGCATCGCGGCGGATCTGCCGCTCCCCGCCTGCGGCGAGGACGACGTTGCCATTGGCGTCCTGCCCGATGATGTTCTCCTCCACCAGCCGGGCGAAGAAGGCATCGAGATCGATGTCCGGATCGAGATATCCGCGTTCCTGCAGGGCGCGCATCCAGCGCATCGCCTCTTCGACGTCGCCGCCGGTCTGCAGCAGGAGATGGTTGAAGAGCCGGCGCAGTCCCATCTCGGAGAGGAGCTGACGGATCAGTTCTGGGTCGAGATAGGAGTAGCGCTGGCGCATGGGAGCGGGGTCAGGATTTCTTGTTCAGCCGTTCGATCCAGCGAGCGACGCTCGGGTTGTTGGGCAGCAGCTCGCGTGCTTCCTCGAGGGAGATGAGGGCCTCCTCCTCTCGGCCAAGGATGAGGAGGATCTGGACGCGGAGTTCGATGAGGTTCTGATAGAGCGCGAAGTCGGTCACCTTCTGCGTGGATGTGAGCGACATGGCACGGTCGACGAACTTGAGGGCGGTCTCCGGTTTGGAATCGTTCAGGGCGTCGGCGGCGAACCGGTGCAGCATGCGGGGCGAGTCGCCGAGAAAGGTCTTGGCGTCCACGAACTGCATCAGCGCCTCGCGGACGACGGTCTCCTGGTCGGGGAACCATCCGTCGCGGACGATCCGATCGATCTGCTTGGAGAGATTCTGGGGAATCTCGGTGGTGACTTTCATGAGCGGGCTGCCGGCAACCTCATTTCACCGTACGCAGGACATTGAACTTCATCAGCTCGTGGAAGGTGATCGTCGAATCGAGATCCTCGCGCGCCAGGCGCAGCGCCTGATGCATTCCCTCGAGCACCATCTCCATCCAGAATGCCAGCTCGTAGTCGCTCTTCGCCTGGACGTACTTCTTCGCCGTGTCGGCGAGCGTCGGAACGCGATGGAGCTCGCGCAGGTATTCGGCGAAGGGCATCTCGTCGGAAAGCGTGATCCTGTTGCCCTCCATGAACCAGGCGAGGATGGCGTCGTAGTTCGGCTCGCTCTTCGCGTTGGGCCGCGGCTCTTCGCGCGGCGGCGGGGCGGCCGGCTTCTTCACGCGACGTCCGGCAAAAGCATCTTCCATTTCGTCCTGATCGAGCTCGAAGCCGCGGCGTCCGGACACGCCGGCGCGTTCGATCGGCGGGAACTTCGTTTCGAACAGCTTCCCCACCGCGGTCCCGATCAACTTGCGAGCCACCACCTCGGCGCCCTGCTGCTCCCCTTCGTAGACCATCTCCACTTTCCCGGTGATGGCCGGGAGGAGCATGGCCAGATCGGAGAGCCGCGGGAAGACGTGCGCATCGCCGGTGAGCGCGGCGCGGCGTTCGAGGTTCGATTGCAGCAGCTCCGTCGCCGAAATTGTCAGACGCGCCGAAACGCCGGAGGACTGGTCGACCAGCTCCGACTCGCGGGCCACGAAGGCGATCTGCTCGATCAGTTCGTGGACGTACTGCGGGACGTCGATCGTCGTCTTGACGTGGCGGTCGAGCCACGCCTCCTGCTGCGTGATCTGCATCGCCGTCTGCACGTGCTGCGGATAGTGCGTGAGGATCTGCGAATCGATACGGTCCTTCAGCGGCGTGATGATGTTCCCGCGGCTCGTGTAGTCCTCGGGGTTGGCGCTGAAGACCAGCACGACGTCCATCGGAATGCGCACCGGAAAGCCGCGGATCTGCAGGTCGCGCTCTTCCAGGATGTTCAGCAGCGCCACCTGAATGCGCGGCGCGAGATCGGGCAGCTCGTTGATGGCGAAGATCCCCCGGTTCGTCCTGGGGATGATCCCGTAGTGGATGACTTCCTCGTCCGCGTACGTCAGCCGCTGGTTCGCGGCTTTGATCGGGTCGATGTCGCCGACGAGATCGGCCACCGTCACGTCG
>DATFUW010000156.1:0-3842 GCA_035260605.1 Thermoanaerobaculia bacterium
CGTGGCGCGGGCGTTCGCGGTCCCGAAGATCCGGTCCCAGATCGAGAGAAACGACCCGAAGTTCGTATCCAGATCCTGAGTCTCCACGGAATGGTGAATCCGATGAAAGTGCGGGCTGACGATGAATCTGCCCAGCTTTCCGTAGGTCCAGTCGAGGTCCGAATGCTCGAGGAAAAGGAGCCAGTTGATGGCGATGTCGAGCGGGAGCCAGACGTGTGCCGGAATCGCCAAGATGAAGAACGGCACGAAGTAGAAAATACCGCGGACCATTTCTTCGAAGATGTGGACGCGAAGGCTGGTGGCGATCGTCAGCTCCTGCTGCGAATGGTGGATGCTGTGAAACGCCCACAGAAACGGCGTGGCGTGGACCGACCGATGCCACAGGTAGTACGTGAAATCGGCCGCCGCCAGCCCGGCCAGGAACTGCACCGGCGCCGGAAGCCCAATCAGGATGTGCGTCTGCAGAAATGGCACCCAGTGCGAAAGATGCGTCATCAGAAAGCGGTACACGGGCAGGCCGACGAAGATCGAGTACGCGCCGCTCAGATAGACCAGCGAATAGAGCACGTCGGTCCGGAAACCCTTCGATCCATAGCGGCGCACCGAGTGCCGCTTGACGCCTTCGAGTGCCAGACAGAACAGCAACACCGCCACGAACGTGAGCGCATCCGTGACGCCCTTCTGCGTCAGCGTCAGCCTGGAGAGGCGCAGCAGTGCGTACGACATGAGTTCCGCGATGAGCGTCATGGTCTTTCCGGTGGCTCTATTCTAATCGCGACCCGCTTGCCTACGGCCGCCGTTGCCACAGGGGCCTCCGCAGTCCGGCCGGGTTAACGGCAAGATCGACGAACAGGAACGCGTGCGGGCGGATGCCGAGGAAGTACAGGGGGACGAACATGAACGTGGTGCGGACGATCTCGTCGACGAAGTGCGTGCGGAACCCGGTGGCCACGGTGAGGGACTGCTGCGAGTGGTGCACGCTGTGGAACGCCCACAGGATCGGGTTCGCGTGAACGCTTCGGTGCCACTCGTATGAGAAAAGGTCGACGGTAACCAGCCCCAGCGCGATCTGCACGCCCGACGGAAGCCCGGCGAGAGGAAGCACGTGAGCGCCGAACAGCGAATCGAACAGGCGTGTCAGGAACCGGAACAGCGGCACTCCCACGAAGATGGTGTAAATGCCGAACAGGTAGAAAAAGGCGTAGGTGAGATCGACACGAAACGAACGGCCGCCATAGCGGCTCATGTCGCGGCGCCGGATGGCGTCGATGGCCATCACGGCCAGGAGGATCGAAACGAAACCGATGATGTCGCCGAGCGACGTGATGCGCGCAAAAAGCGGCGGCAGTTTGGCGACGAGAAGGGCCAGGATTTCGCGAACGGCAGACATGGATCAACCCGGCAGGGGTCCGCGTATTTTAGCACTGCCGCACCAGGCGTCTCGCGGTGTTACGATGGCGCACACGTCATCTGCCATGGCCGAAGCCCCGCTCACCGCGAACGGCGCGCGAAGAACCGCCTGGATCGAGTCGCCGCTCTACGACTCCCTCTTCTTTCTTGCCGCTCCCCTGCTCGGCGCTCTCTACCTGCTGGCCTCGCTGTATGCGCCCCACCTGAAGATCATCCCGGGGATCTTCTTCACCATCGGGATGGCGCATTACCTCTCCACGTTCAGCTTCTATCTCGGCGATGACAACCGCGCGGATTACCGGTCGCATCTCATGGCATTTCTCATCGGGCCGATCGCCCTGCTGACGGCGGCGGGCTTGATGCGCATCAGCCCGCTCCTCCCCCTCCTGCTGAGCGTCATCTACCTGTGGAACGTCTGGCACATCTCCCTGCAGAGCTGCGGCATCCTCTCGGTGTACCGGCATCTCAACGGAGCGCCACGTGACGAGAAACGGTTCGCCAACGCGTTGCTCCTTTCGATCGCCGCGGCTCTGGTGGCCTGGAGAATCGACGCCTTCGATCCGCTTCGCGGACTCCTCATTCGGATCTCCCCGCATCTTCCGGCACTGCTTTTCGACGCGGCATTGATCGCGCTCACCGCGCTCGCCGCGACGTACATCTACCGGGTGTTCCACCGCGCCCGCATCGGATCCCCGCTCCGCGGGAGCGAAGCGCTATTCCTCGGTTCGAGTATGCTGCTGTTCCATCCATTCGCCTGGGCGAGCAACGCCGCCGCCGCCACCAACGGTGTTCTCTTCGGCCACTTCGTGCAGTACCTGGGCCTGGTCTGGCTGCTGCACCGCCGCAAGTACGCCGCTGAATCGGGTTCGCGTGCGCAGAACGCGCTCGCCTTCCTCAGCCGCAACGTGACGGTTCTCGCCGCGGTCATGTTCAGCCTTGCGGTGGCCATGTACATGATCGGGAAGATCACGCAGAGCTTCGGCATCTACGGTGTTTATGCGTGGCTGTTCAACGCACTGGTGCTGATCCACTTCTATCTCGATGGCTGGATCTGGGCCTTCAAAAGGCCGTTCGTGCGCCAGTCGCTCGGCCCGTACCTGTCGGCCGGGCCCCGGACTGAAATCGCGCCGCCTCGCCTCGACGCCATCGCCGCGCGCTGATCACCTCTCCGCGCTGCTGCCCCGCGGCCCTCGGACGGACTGGCGAACGCGATGCAGGATTCGGAGAAGCCGCCCTGCCACGCGCGGACCGGCCACCGCGGCGACAAGTGAACAGATCCGCAGCAGGAGCGCCCCAGCCAGCGAGCTCGGTGGGTGCCCCGGCGGATTCCAGTCCCCCTCGAGCTCTACGGCCGTCACCTTGCCGATGACCCCGTTCCGTTCCGGCAGGATGGCGTCGGGAAGGACATTGCCGTCGCCGCGCGTCAGAAACCGATCGTTCCAACGGGCCACGATGCGGTGGACGATGACCTGCTGGCCCACGGCATAGGCCACGACATCGCCGAGGTCGACGTCATCGGCACATCGCAAACGGACGGCCGCCGAGTCGGGGATGGCCGGCTGCATGCTCACGCCACGAAACCGGGTCACGAACTCGCGGCCCGTGCGTTTCCAGAGTGAGGCGACCGCGAGAAGCTCTTCGGCGTTGAGCGTCCGCAACGGAACGCCGCCGGGAGCGGGATCAGTCATGCTCCACGAGGCTGTGAACCGAGTCGATTTCCTCGTCCGTGAACCCCGCCTCGCGGCGGACGTCGTCGGCCACGGGATAGGTCGTCAGGGCCCCCCCGGCGACAATCTTGAGCGCCTCGTCGGCCTGCGCCACCGCACGCGCGATTTCGAACACCACGCGAGGGCCTCCCTCCTCGACGAGCCTCTTGACCCATTCGTTCGCGTACCGCACGTGCTGCACCTCGTCGGCCAGCTGGGCCTCGAACAGCTCCACGAACTCGGCCTCGTGCGCCTCACCGTAGGAATCGATGCCGTCCTTGATGGCGTCGATCCCGGCCGCCTCGAAGCTGCGGTTCTGAACGGTGAGCCGGCCGGCGAGCGAGCGGAGATTGGTCACGATCCGGTACTGAAAATTGAGCACTGGAAACTCGCCGACTTTCCCGCCGCGACCTTCGAACAGCCGCCGGAAAGCGACGACGTGCCGGCTCTCGTCCCAGCATTGCCGGGCCATGGCCATGCGCAGCTCCCACGGCGCGTCGGGGAAATCGACCAGATTGCGCGCGGAGATCTCGATGCTGTTGACCTCCTCGTTCATCTGCCGATGAAGGAACTCCTGGGTGGCCAGCCGATCACCCTCCGGGATGTTGCGCATGTCCGCCCAGCGCTCCTTTACCTCGAACCGCGGGTCGCGCGCAGGAGCTTCGCCGAACAGCGACCCGGCCGGCGTCACGCCGTCCCCCCCGCCGGCTGCGGGATGATCGAGCG
>DATFUW010000157.1:0-5909 GCA_035260605.1 Thermoanaerobaculia bacterium
CTTACAAGGTCGCCGGGCCTTTGAAGACCGGATAGTTCGACCACGCGACATCGTCAGTGATTACCGGAACGCCCTAATCTAGCAGGCATGAAAGACGTGCCTAAAGGCGATTGAGGCCGTGTGGAAGATCAAGTCCATGTCCATCGGCTGCCCAATTCCGTAGTACCCGACGCGGCCCGCTCGTGGCCCGGCGCTTCCACGCCTCGTGCTTCGCGGTTGAAGTGTCACAGCAGGTGGCAACCGGAACCGGCCGCGCGGGTGAACGCGTGATGCGTTAGACGGACCGCAACGGACGTCGCACCCATACGTCAGGTCTGCGATATCATCGAGTGGTGGTGCTTGCCTCCAACTTGGTCGCGTACGCACTCCTATTCGCGTTGTATTTCGCGATCTCTGGTTGAAGGCCCGCAGCCGACCGCGAGCACCGATCACGAAGTCGATGGCACCACTTGCGTCGCCGGCTGTGTGTAGAGTGACTCCGCGCGCAGGTTGCCATGTAGAACCGGCGGGCTGGTTTCGGACTCAATCGGCTCGTGCGGTCCGCAGCGCGTGCGCCGCGGCGATGGAGGCTGCGCCGGTTGCCGCGTATGCCAGCGCGACCCACGGCGTGGCCACTCCGTAGAAGCCGGCGAAGTCGAGCGAAGGGTTGCCGCCGCCGCTGTTGATCACCAGATACCAGAACGACAGGAAGAGGACGATGAAGGTCTTTGCATTCGCGCTGACCACGCCGAGGGCCGTCGCTGTCGCGCAGACGAAGAAGGTTCCGGACGCAAACGGGAGTAGGCGAGTGGGAGAGGTGATGGCGATGCGGAGCAGCGGGACGAACAGAAAGAGAAACGCGAGGCGCAGCGACGCGGAGAGTTTCCAGAAGACGAAGCGCTCGCGGATCGATGGCGCCGACTCCACGAACGCCAGCGTGCCGGCGCGCCGCTCGCGGCAGGAGACGTCGGCCAGGAAGACTGCGAGGGCGGCGAAGGAGACCGGGAGGACGCCGTGCTCGAAAAAGGTCGGAGTCGTGGTCACCGAGGCGATCGCCAGTCCGATCATCACCGGTACGATCGACGGCGTGGCCTGAATGGTGAGCAGCGCGTCGGCGCCCGCCGCGCCGCGCCCCGCCACCCAGGCGAACGGGCGGGCGAGCGGTTTGAGAAGGCGATTGATCCGCGCCAGCCAGCCGCGGCGCTCCCTCCCGGCGCTCCGCCTCACGCGTACGGGATCGAAGCGGTGGAAGAAAAGGCGCGCCACCGGCAGCAGCGACACCGGAATCACCGTGGCCGCGATTCGAGGAATGAGCCAGCCGTGGCTCAGGTCGAGTCCGCGGAACAGAATCGTCCCCTTCGACGGATCGAAGTTCGACGCTCCGATGGCCATCTGCTTCGTGTGCATCAGGCGCTGGAATTGATCGAACGCGAATCCCAGTCCGCTGAAATCGAACCAGCCAGCCGCGCCCGGCCCCGCCGCTCCCTGATCGATTCCAGATGCCACCACGCCGAGCGACGCGATCCAGAGGAAAAAGTAGACGACGTCGCCGAATCGGCCGGAAAGCCAGGAGACCGATTCGAACAGGATGGCCAGCGCTGAGACGAAGGCGATCGAAGACGGGACGAGAATGGCGTACTGGCCGAAGAAGACGAGCGGTTGCAGCGGCGCCTCGCCGCGGATCAGGAGCATGGTCATCGAGCTGAGCATGAAGCCGCCCATGAACGTGGCCAGGAAGACGACGTTGCCGAGGAACTTGCCGAAAAGGTACTCACCACCGCGCATGGTGGTCGAGGCCATGACGAAGCCGGCACGCGTGGTGACGTCGCGGCGAATGGCATTGGAGACGACGTAGAAGCCGACGAGGCCGACGAAGATCGTCCCGAGCAGCGCCGTGGCCATGCCCACCGCGGCGGAGTTGTAGACGGCGCGGCGGCCGTCGACGACCATCAGCGCGCGGCCGGTCGCCGGGGCCGGAATCCAGAGATAGGCCGCGGCGCTGAGGAGCAGGAAAACGACCAGCGTCGACATCCTGCGGAAGCGGATCAGGAAATCGGCGCGGACGATCGCGGCCACGCGGAGGAGACGATCGTTCACGCCGCGGCCGCCCCGGCGGCGCTCATGGTGAAGAGGAAGGCGTCTTCGAGATTGGGCTCGGCCGGGCGTGCGTCGGCCGACGGCGGCGAGGCCGCGACCACGCGCACGTGTACGCCGTCCGGGCGGCGCGCCGCGCTGGAGACGCGCATCGTGGCGCGCATCCGCTCGAAGACGTCGCTCGGAAGGACCATTTCCCAGACGCTGCCCACCGCGCTGCGCAGCAAGGCCTCGGGGGTGCCGAGGGCTACGAGCCGCCCCTCCCGCAGGATGGCGATCTGCGTGGCGATCGACTCGATGTCCGAAACGATATGCGTGGAGAGGATCACCAGCTTGCCGGCACCGAGGTCCGAGAGGACGTTGCGGAATCGGACGCGCTCCTCCGGGTCCAGGCCGGCGGTCGGTTCGTCGACGATGACCAGGTCGGGATTGTTGATCAGCGCCTGCGCGATGCCCAGGCGCTGTTTCATCCCACCGGAGAAGCCGCCGATGGCCCGACGCGCCACGGTGTGCAGGTTCACCAGCTCCAGCATGCGGTCGATGCGGCCGCGGTCGTGCACGTTCTTGAGCGCCGCGAAGTAGCGAAGAAACTCGATCGCCGTGAGGTTGTCGTAGACGCCGAAGTCCTGCGGCAGGTAGCCGAGGCGGCGGCGAAGCGCGTCGGGGGATTTCGCGATGTCGGTGTCGCGGTAGAGGATGCGCCCGCCGGTGGGGCGTGTGATCGTGGCGATCATCTGCATCAGCGTCGTTTTTCCCGCGCCGTTCGGCCCGAGCAGGCCGAGCACCCCGCCGCCGATGGACAGCGAGACATCGCGCACGCCCCAGTTGCCGGCGCGGAACCGTTTGCAGACCGACTCGATCGTGAGCACCGCGTCCCGTATTACGTCAGTGCGGGCCCTCGGTTTCGGCTGGCCCTCCACGAGAGGGTTTCGAAGCTCAGAACCGCGCCACGGCGGAGATCGATCCGACGCGATACCGCGGCGAGCGGTCGTACGCGGCGTCGATCTGAAAGCGCGGCCAGGCCAGGCCCGCACCGACCGAGTAGTGCGTCTGCGCCGATCCTTTTGGGAAGAGCATCGCCGCGGCGACCGCGTCGGGCGCGGTGACCGGCCCGCGGTACTCGACGGCGTGATCGGGATCCCTCCAGACGCCCGCGCGGACGGCGAACGGAATCTTCGTGGAGAAGAAGTACTCGCCGCCGAGGTGGATCTCGGTCACGTCGCTCGCCTTGTAGGCCTTGTCGATCGCGCGGATGTCGGCGTTGATGGAGATGAAGTTGTCGACCAGGTTCGAATAGGTCACGTGCACCGCGTCGGCGTCGATGGTCAGCACCGGGATGGGGCGGAACGACACGCCGATGCCGTAGACGTCGGGCACGTGGAAGGTCGTGTCAGCGACTTTCACGAAATCGAAGTTCGTGTCGGCGTTGGCGGCGAAGGTCGGGGCCTTGAACTTCGCTCCCTGCTTGTAGACCGCGCCGATGCTGAACTTGTCGCTCGGCGCCCACTTCACGCCGCCGGTGAAGGTGATGTCGGTGTCGGGCTTCGCCTTCTGATCGTTGCTGGTGATGTCGCTCGTGGCCTGCACGGCGACGCTGGAGATGTTCGCGAACTGGTTGTCGAGCCGGAAGGTGAAGGCGCTCTCACTGAAGCGCTGATAGCGCGCCGTGGCGCCGAAGGAGAAGTTGCCGATCTTGTACGCGCCGGCGAGCCCGAAGGTCTGCTCGCGGATGTCGACGGCGCTGACGAACGGCAGCAGCGTGTACTGCAGGCAGGCGAAGAAGTCATTCTCCCGCTGCCGGATGGCGTCGCACTCGTCCTTGCTGACCGGCGTCCCGTCGCGCGGCAGATAGAAATCGGGCACCGAGACTTTCGGCTGGCCGAAGAAACTGTTCTGCACGTCGACATCCTGGCCGGCGCCGCGGTTCTGCAGCGGCTCGTGGTAGTAGACGCCGACCGTGAAGTTGTTGTGCAGCGGATAGACGAAACTGGCGAAGACCGGCTCGATGCGGTTGCTGTACGCCGTGAACGCGGTGCGCTTCAGATCGGGATAGGTGCCGTTCGTGGTGAAGATCTGGTCCTGCTGAATGTTGCGCGCCTCGAGGGAGAACTCCGGCTTGCGCAGGATCGTCAGCCCCGCCGGATTGGCCTCGGCGGCCGAGGCATCGTCCGCCAGCCCCAGGAAGGCACCGCCCATGCCGAGGGAGCGCGCGCCCGGATTGCCGAAGTTGAACTGCAGACCGGAGAGCGACTCGATGTCGGTGTTCTGCGCGGCCAGCGGCAGCGCGCACAGGACCATCGCGAGCAGGACGAGAAGTCGGCGCATTGTTCCTCCAAAGGGACCGATTGGGGGAAAGGATAGCAGTTTGCGGGAGGGACGACGGGTAGGGGAGCGTTTCAGCCGGGGCGCCGCACCTCATCGATGATCCGCGCGATCACCTCGCCCACCGCGCCCAACTGCTTCTGCCGATCCTTCCTCCAGCTCCATTCGATCTGCCCCTGCGCCAGGCTCCTGGCGCCGACGGCCACGCGGAGCGGGAATCCGATCAGATCGGCGTCCTTGAACTTCACGCCCGGGCGCTCGTCGCGGTCGTCGAGCAGGACGTCGATGCCGGCCTCCGCGAGCTGCCGGTAGACGTCCTCCGCGGCGGTGCGCACGGCGTCCTCGCGTCCGATCTGCGTGACGACCACCTCGAACGGGGCGATCGGCATGGGCCAGATGATTCCGGCATCATCGTGGCTCTGCTCCACCGCGGCGGCGACGGTGCGGCCGATGCCCAGCCCGTAGCAGCCCATGATCATCGGCTGGCGCTCGCCGCTGGGATCGAGATAGGTGCAGTGCATCGGCTTGGAGTACTTCGTGCCGAGCTTGAAGATGTGTCCGACCTCGATTCCGCGGTGGATCTCGAGATTCGTGCCACAGCGCGGGCAGGGATCGCCGGCGAAGACGGTGGTGAAGTCGCCGTACTCCGGCTCGGAGAAATCGCGGCCGGGATTGGCGCCGGCGAGGTGGGTGTCGGTCTTGTTCCCGCCGACGATCCAGTTCTTGCGTCCGCGCAAGGACGCGTCGGCGAGAACGCGGGCGGCCTTCGTGCCGACGGGGCCGCAGTAGCCGATCGGCCCGCCGGTGGCTTCCTCGAAGCGGGTGTCGGGGAGCATCTGCAGCCATTCGGCCTCGAGGTAGTTCTTGATCTTGATCTCGTTTCCCTCGCGGTCGCCGCGGACGAGCACCATGACGCAGCCCTTGTCGGTGTCGAAGACGAGCGTCTTGACGAGATCCGAAGTCGGCTTGCCGAGGAAGCGTCCGACGTCATCGATCGACTGCGTGCCGGGGGTGTGCAGCGGGGCCAGCTCGATCATGGGAGCGGGCTCGGGCTCGTCGATGAAGAACTTCGAGGTGGCCTTCTCGACGTTCGCGCCGTACCTGCAGTTCGGGCAGCTGACCACCGCGTCCTCGCCCGACTGCGCGAGGACCATGAACTCGTGCGAGGCCGACCCGCCGATGTTGCCGGTATCCGCCTCGACGGCCACGTGGTCGAGGGCGCAGCGCCGGAAAACGCTGCTGTAGGCCTGGCGCATGCGGTCGTACGTCTCGTCGAGCGACTCGGGGCTGCTGTGGAAGGAGTAGGCGTCCTTCATGGTGAACTCGCGTCCGCGCATCAGTCCGAAGCGCGGGCGGAGCTCGTCGCGGAACTTCGTCTGGATCTGATAGAGGTTGACCGGAAGCTGGCGGTAGGAGTCGACCGTGTCGCGCACGGCGTCGGTGATCACTTCCTCGGCGGTCGGGCCGAAGACGAAGTCGCGGTCGTGGCGGTCCTTGACGCGCAGCAGCTCGCG
>DATFUW010000158.1:0-2441 GCA_035260605.1 Thermoanaerobaculia bacterium
GCACGGCTTCACCGTTGCGAACTCCGTCGAGCGTCGCCGTCGTCGTGACCCCGGGCCGTTCGTCCGAGGCCGCGAGGGTGATCTCGACATCCGCGGGCAATCGGCCGCCATCGCGCAGATCGCTGCCATTCGCCTGCACCACCAGGCGCGGTGGCGTGAAGTCGGCGATCACGAGCGCGGTCGTGCTGGACGACGTCCCGGCGATCGACGCGGTGATCGCGTTCGTTCCTTCGACCAGAGCAAACTCCGGAAGCCGGAACGCCCCTGCCGGGTCGACGGCGACGACCGCTCCGTTGATCTCCACACGGACATCCGGTGACGGCGCGAGGACCTGCCCCGCCACGGTGACCGCCGTGCGGTTCGTCAGCATGGAATCGGCCGGCAGTGTGAGAATGATTCCGGCGCCGTCGTCGCGGGTGATCTCGACCTGATCGAGGGCATCGTTTCCCGCGCGGTCGCTCGCCATCACCGTGATCAGATTCGCGCCGCTCTCGAGCGGCACGCTGGCCGCGAACCGAGAGCCGGTGAGCGGAACCGCGGCCCCGTTGATCGAAACCGAATCCGCACCGGTGGCCGTCCCCCGGACATCCGCGTGATCGGCCGTGACGATCGCGCCGTCCGCGGGATTCTCGATGTGCAGAATCGGCGGCGTGCGATCGATGGAGAACGTCGCGGTGACCGGTCCCGATGCATGACCGAGCGAATCGAGGCCGCTCGCGGTCAGTACGTATGATCCATCGGCGGTGACCTCCGTGCCCGAAGTGAACGCCGCACCGTTGAGCGTCGCCGTGATCGTCGCGTCCGGATCACTGGAACGAATCACAGGAACGACCGTGCGGTTGAAGAGCGCATCGGAGGGAATCGGCGAGCCGTTCTCGACGATGGCCACCGCCGCGCCCCTCGACTTCACGTCCAACGCGTACGGGACCCGCGAGATGTTGCCGGCGCGATCGGCGAAGACGAGCGTCAGGCGATTGATTCCTTCGGCGAAATCGACGCCGTTGAAGGCGAACGTTCTGCCGTTCACCACCGCCGTGACGGCGATCTGCTCGATCGTGACGCTCTTCAGGTCGTCCGCGTCGACCGTTCCGTGGATCGCGGGGTACGCCGTCTCGACCGATGACCCGTCGGCCGGCTCGACGCCCGCCATCCGTGGGGGCGTGAAATCGAGCATGAAATCGAGAACCGCTTCGGGCGAAACATTTCCCGCACAGTCGTGCGCAACCGCGTTCAGCCGGTATGTGCCTTCACCCGTCAGCGGAGTTCCGGATTCGTACGGCTGCCCGTTCACCGTTGCCTCGACGGTGGCTCCGCGGTCAGCATCGCGGGGAGTGAGAAAAAGTGAGACCGGCCGATTGAAGGCACCACCGCTGAATGGCGTGCCCGACGATGTGATCTCCAGGGCAGGGGCGCTGCGATCGATGGTCAGAGCGATCCGGGCGGACGCGGCCCGTCCGCGCGAATCGGCTGCATCGACGGCAAGGATGAAGCGGCCTTCTGCCGGCGCGGGAACGGTCGCGGCGAACGAGCCGTCGGCGGCGACGGAGGCCGAGAGCGGCGCCGCTGATCCGAGCGCGATCTGCACCGTGCGGATGTCCGATCCCGCGACGCGGCCGCTCACTTCGACCGCCGTGGCATTGATGCAGGCATCTGCCGCGGGGGCGAGCAACTGCACGACAGGGCCCGCGGACTCGATCGTGAAGTGCCCCGTCGCGGCGCTTTCCCAGGCGACCTGATCGACCGCCGCGACGCGCAGCTCATGGGGCCTTTCTTCGGCGACGGTACGGGGAAGCGTCACCGGAGCGCCGTCGAGCGTCGCTGAAAGCATCACGCTCGAAACGTCGGCTGCTTCCGCCGAGACGACTACAGGATGATCGAAGGACTGACCGTCGGCGAACGGGATGCCATCCGCCTTCAACGCGATGACTGGAGGCGCCGTATCGATCAGCAGCCGCAACGTCGCCTGGCGGCCCCCTGCGGTGACGGTGAGCGCATGCACGCCCTCGCCGCGAATCTCACTGCCGCTTTCGAACGGAGTCCCGTCGAGGGTGGCGCTGAATCCGGCCGGCGCGAGGACGGTGATCCGCGCAGGGCGTTTGAACAGCGCGAGCGCGATGGCGTCGAGCGTCTGCCCTGTCTGGACATCGACGAACGAGATCGACGGCGCCGAAGAGTGCGCGGAGAGGTCGTCGACGAACAGGCCGCCGTCGGACCAGATGCCGATCCGCCCGGCGGTGAGCCGCGACGAAGTGGCGTCGATCGCATCGATCATGAACGATTCGGGCTCGGGCGATCCGTCGTCCCAGAATCGTGCGCGAATCGAGGTCGCGCCGGCCGTATCCTCGGCGCGGATCAGGAATCGAATCCATCGATTCGGAGCCGGCATGAAGGAACTGTCGGTCGTCCCATCGATGGGATGCGGCGGCTGTGCACCGAGGCGC
>DATFUW010000159.1:0-4315 GCA_035260605.1 Thermoanaerobaculia bacterium
CGCCCGACCGCACAGATCGTCTTCAGCCGCAACGCCATCATTGCCCCGTACCGTGGGATCACGGCGTTCATGTTCCGCCTGGTCAACCAGAAGAAGAGCGAGCTGATCGACCTCGAGGCGCAGGTCATTCTGGTGCGGCGGAAGCGAGGCGGCTCGGCCACCGACCGGGAGTTCATCCGCCTCAGGCTCGAGCGCGACCGCGTGGTTTTCTTTCCGCTCTCCTGGACCGTGGTGCATCCCATCGATCGCGAGAGCCCGCTGTGGGGCATTGGGCCGGAGGAGCTCGCGGAGCTGGAATCGGAGTTCCTGGTCCGCCTCAATGGATTCGACGAGACCTTCTCGCAGACCGTCCACAGCCGGTCGTCGTACGAGGCCGACGAGGTCGTGTGGGGCGCTCGGTTCGGGAACATCTTCAATGCGCCGCGGCCCGACGGCACGATCAGCATCGACATCCGGAAGATCCACGAAATCGACCCGGCACCGCTGCCGTGACGATGATCACAGGCCGACGTAAACGGCCCGCGTGCCCGGCGCGTCCAACCTGACATGAAACACATGCGATGGTGGTTCGCCGCCCTGGCGGTGGCGCCGGCGTTCCTGCTCGCAGACCAGAGAACGGCATGTCCGCTCGGGCCGTTCGATCTGCGGCCGCAGCGTGAGCAGCAGCAATCGCTCGATCACCGTCTTTCGGTCACGACCGAAGTGGTCGGATCGGCGCGGCGCAGGTCGGTCGGTCATCCGGCGTCTTCGGACGGCTTTCCGCCCGAGGTGAACTTCATCGACCGCGATGTCTTCGCGCGCATGCGGCGGGACGGGATCGTGCCGACGGTGCTCTCGGACGACGCGGAGTTTCTCCGCCGCGTGACTCTCGACCTCACGGGGCAGATCCCCGACACGCCGACGCTGCAGTCGTTTCTGGCCGATTCCTCGCCGGCGAAACGCGCGCAGGCCGTCGATCGCCTCCTGGCTTCGGACGCCTTCGTCGACCGCTGGACGATGTGGCTCGGCGATCTCGTGCAGAACGTGCAGATCTCGGCGAACGCGCGCGAGTTCCCGCAGGGGCGCAACGCCTACTACCACTCCCTGCACGACTCCATCGCCGCGTCGAAGCCGTACGATCAGATCGTCCGCGAGCTGATTTCCGGCACAGGCGATTCGTTCACCAGCGGCCCGGCGAACTACTCGGTGCGCCAGCTCCAGCCCAACGGCCCGATTCAGGACACGTGGGACAACCTCGCTGCCCAGTCGGCCGACAAGTTCCTCGGCATGCCGTTCCTCTGCCTCTCGTGTCACAACGGACTCGGACATCTCGAGCTGGTGAACACCTACCTGAAGTCGAAGATGCGCTACGACTTCTGGGGTGAAGCGGCGTTCTTCGCGCGTACGCGCGCGCAGCGCATCGCGCAGAACGGCAACACGCCGCCCCACACCGACATCGAAGACACGCCAAACGGCCAGTACCTCCTCAACACGACGTCCGGGAACAAGACGCCGCGGCAGCCGATCAACGGGCAGACGTTCGTTCCTCCGGCGTTCCTGCTGACCGGCGAGACGCCGCGTCCGGGTGAACCCTACCGCGACGCGCTGGGACGGATGCTCACGTCCAATCCGCAGTTCGCGCGCGCCACGGTCAACTACGTCTGGCAAGAGATGTTCGGACTGGGAATCGTCGAGCCGGCGGACAATTTCGATCTGAACCGCCTCGATCCCGATCATCTGGCCGCCGGACAGACGCTGCAGCCGACGGATCCGGTCCTGCTGAACGATCTGACGAACGCCTTCATCGCCGGCGGCGACGATCTTCGCGGCATCCTCCGCACGATGGCCGTGTCCAGCGCGTATCAACTGGCGACGGACTACGCGCCCGGAGGGTGGAACGAGGCGTGGACGCCCTACTTCGCGCGCCACATCGCGCACCGGCTCACAGCCGAGGCGCTGCTCGACGCCATCGCGCGCTCGACGAACGTGCCGGTGACGTTCAACGTGAACGGAATCGGCGCGGTGAACGCGGCGATGAAACTCCCCGATACGCTCGAGGCGGCGCGGAATCCCTACGGCCGCTTCCTCGACGAGTTCGGCCGCGGAAACCGCGACGACGCGCCGCGGTCGAACGACTCCTCGATCGCCCAGGCGCTTTCGCTGATGAACGATGGGACGGTGGTGGTCAGCCGCGTACGGCGGACCGCGCCGAATTCGACAGTGGCCAAACTGCTGGCGTCGACGAGCGATCCGGCGACGATCGCCGACGCGTTGTATCTGACGACCTTGTCGCGGCATCCGACCGCCGCCGAGCAGCAGCAGGCCGTGGCCTATCTCCGCGGCGGAAACCTCGGCCAGCGTACCGAGGATCTGCAGTGGGTCCTGATCAATGCGCTGGAATTCCTGTTCGACTGAGGCGGAGCTGGAGCGAACGATGCGCCGACCGAGACTTCCGAAGAGCACGATCGAATGTCCCACCTGCGCGAAGGCCAGCGGGTTTCCGCTGGGAGAAGGATTCTCGCGCCGGCGTTTCCTGAAGGTCGCCGGCAGCGGGCTGGTGGCCTCGGTTTTCCTCGATGTCGTCAATCCGCGACTGCTCTACGGCGCGACCGTCGCGCCGAACGTGGCCCTGCAGAACACCGCGAGCAACTGCATCTTCATCTTCCTCGCCGGCGCGCCGAGCAACATCGACACCTGGGACCTGAAGGAAGGGGCGTGGACGCCCTCGGACTTCGATCCGACCTCATACGGAACGCTCCGCTTTCCGCAGGGGCTGCTGCCGAAGACCGCGGAACATCTCGACCGCCTGACCTTCGTGCGCAGTGGCCTCGCGTGGGCCGCCGTACACCAGCTCGGGCAGGCATGGGGGCAGATCGCCCGCAATCCCGGCGGGGCCACCGGATCGATCGCGCCGCACATCGGCTCGGTCGTCTCGCTCGAGGCGCAGGTGGCGCGCCAGACCGGCGACGTGCTGCCGGGCTTCATCGCCCTCAACTCCGCCGGCATCCCGTCGTCCGGATATTTTCCGGCCACGTACGCGCCGTTTCAGGTGATCCCCGCGTCGACCGGGCTGCCGACGATCAGTCATCCCGACGGCGCGTCGCGGTTCTCGGACCGTTGGAACCTCCTGCACCAGATGGACGTCAATCGTTCCACCGGCGCGCTCGGCAAGCCCTCGGCGGACATGAATGATTTCTACGATCAAGCCAAGGCTCTCATGGACGCGCCGAACATCAATGCGGTCTTCAGCTTCTCTTCGGACGAGCACGCGGCGTACGGAAGCTCCGGGTTCGGCGATTCGCTGATCGTGGCCCGCAACCTCGTGGCGGCGCGAAAGGGGACGCGCTTCGTGCAGGCCACCCTCAGCGGCTGGGACCATCACAGCGGCATCTACACGCCCGCAGCCGGCGGCGTGAGCTCGCTCTACACGCAATGCGCGCAGTTCGATCCGGCCTTCGGCGCGCTGCTCAGCGATCTTCAGTCGATGCCCGGCTCGGCCGCCGGTGCCACGCTGCTCGACGAGACGCTCGTCGTGGTCGTTTCGGAGTTCGGGCGGACCGTCGGCGCGCTCAACAGTCAGGATGGCCGCGATCACAATCTGCGGATGACGACTCTGTGGGCGGGAGGCGGCGTGCGCGGAGGCCGCGTCCTCGGCACGACCGATCCCACCGGCGCCGACGTCACCGACTACGGCTGGAGCGAGAACCGCGATGTCCGTCCGGAGGATGTGGTCTGCACGATTTACTCGGCGCTGGGGATCGACTACACCACTGAGCGCCACGACGATCCGCTGAACCGTGGATTCGAGTACGTCCCGTTCGCCAAGGATGGGACATACAAACCGGTTGCCGAGCTGTTCTGATCGGCGCTCAGGTCGTGCGCGTGAAGAGCTGACGCTGCGAGAGGTGATAGGCGTGCGCGCGAATCAGCTCGCGCAGCGCGCGGGGGTTCCGGACGGCGCGCAGCACGTAGACCGGAACCGTCTTGTCGGAGGAGATGATCGTGACCTCGCCGATGCCGAGGAGGCGCTCGGAGATCGTCTGCTGAAACTGTGTGTCGTCGATCGTGCGCAGGTCGATGTCCTCGACGCGCTTGGTCGTGAGGCCGCTTTCAATGATGACCCGCTGGTTGGTGACGGTGTACTGCGTGGCTGCGATCCGGGCCCACGCCGCGAGGATGCCGGCGAGGATCCACACCAGCAGCGCGGCGAAGACGATCCAGATCCACTTCGCGTATTGGGCGAGGACGTCGTACCAGTGATAGAGCACGAAGGGAATCACGATGGCCACCACGACGAGGGCCACGAACTTGCCGGCGACGGCCGCGAGCGACGGGC
>DATFUW010000160.1:0-3558 GCA_035260605.1 Thermoanaerobaculia bacterium
TTTGCCGCAACTGCACAAATAGTTTTCATCCTCCACACCGATGCGTATTCGTTTTCTCGCTGCCTCGCTCCTGGCCGCCGCGGCGATGAGCGCCGGCTCGTGCGCGCGTTCCCAGCGGCCGAATGTCCTGATCATCACCATCGACACGCTGCGCGCCGATCACCTCGGCGCGTACGGATACGGGCTCGCTCACACGCCGAACATCGACCGACTTGCAACCCAGGGGCTGCTTTGCACCGACGATGTCGCCTCGGCCCCCTTGACGATGCCCTCCCACACCTCGATCTTCACCGGCCTGTTCCCTCCGGCGCACGGCGTTCGCGACAACGGCGCGTACGCCCTGGGCGACGGCGCCGTGACGCTCGCGGAACGTCTCCGCGACGCCGGCTACACGACCCACGCCTTCGTCTCGGCGATCGTGCTCAGCCGCCGCTACAACCTCAATCAGGGGTTCGAGACCTACGACGACGACCTCTGGGCCGAGGACGCCCCTCCGCTGTTCATGATCCGCGAACGCCCCGCGCCGAAGACGGGCGCGCGCTTTCTTGCCTGGTTTCGCGACTGGTCGAAGACGAAGCAGAAACCGTTCTTCGGCTGGGTTCACTTCTTCGATGCCCACCAGCCGTATCACCCAACGCAGGCCGACCTGGCCATCGCGCCGACGGCCTACGACGCGGAGATCTCGGCGGTCGATCGCGAGATCGGCAAGATCGTCGACGCCCTGAAAGCGGACGGGACGCTCGACCACACGCTGCTGATCATCACCGCCGACCACGGCGAAAGCCTCGGCGAGCACGGCGAGAAGACGCACGGGATCTTTGTTTATGACGCCACGGTTCGCGTCCCGCTCATCGTCCGGTATCCGCGTCTCTTTTCGCCGCGGACCTACCGCGGACCGGTCCGCTCGGTCGACATCACTCCGACCGTCCTCGCCGTGCTCGGACTGCCGCATGGAAACGGGATGGATGGCCGCAGTCTGCTCGAGCCCTTCCGCGGCAAACAGCCGCCCCCTGATCTTCCGCAGTATTCCGAATCGCTGATGTCCGAGCTCGGATTCGGGATGGCACCGCTGTACGCCATCCGCGACGGCGGATACAAATTCATCCGCGTTCCGCGGCCGGAGCTTTACGATCTGCGGAAGGATCCGCACGAGCTGACGAACCTCGTCGGCAGCGAGCCGCGCGTCGCCCGGCGCCTCGACGCGGAGCTCACGCGGCTCATGGGTGAGAGCCGGCAGCACGCGGTAAAGAGCGGATCGAACCCGATGTCGCGGGAGACCGAGGAATCGCTGCAGGCGCTCGGCTATCTCGCACCGAGCGCCGAACGGCAGTCGATGCAGGGAATCGATCCGAAGGACGGCCTGCCGCTTCACAATGAGCTGGAGACGGCACGTCACCTCGCGCAGCGCGCGCGATGGGACGATGCACGCAACGTCCTGCTCGATCTCCTGGGGAAAGCACCCGAAAACATCTCCGCGCTCAACGTGCTCGGGCTCATCGGAATCAAGTCCGGAAACGCCGACGACGCGCTGCACTACTACGGCGAGTCCTTGGCCATCGACCCCAGCCAGTTCCGGGTTCACGGCCTGCTCGGGACGCTGGCCATCATGCGCGGCGACCTGCAGACCGCGACGCGCGAGTATCAGGCCTCGCTGGCGATCAACCCGCATTACGCCGAAGCGATGGCCAGCCTCGGCTTCATCGAGGCCCTGCAGAACCATCCCGCGGAGGCGGAGGCGTGGTACCGCAAGGGGATCGCCGCCGACGAGACCTTTCCGCGCGTCTACCGGCGGCTCGCGGACCTCTACTACGAGCGCGGAGATTTCCAGAACGCCTACACCAACTACATGCAGTCGATCCGTCTGCTGCCGTCGGATCTGCGCGCCATCCTGCAGGCGGGCAACTGCGCCCGCCGGCTCGGACGGCCGCAGGAAGCGGAGTCGCTGTTCCGCCGCGCCGAGCGTCTCCGTCCCGACTCGTGGATTCCGACTTACAACCGTGCCTGTCTCTACGCCGTGACGGGCGAGGCATCCGAGGCACTGCAAACGCTCGTCGATCTGGCCAAGCGCCATCCGCTCTCGCGCAGCCTCGTGGAGAAGGATTCCGATCTGGCGCCGGTCCGAAAGCTGGCCACGTATCCCCAGCTTCGAGCGCATCTCGAGGAGGTCGGGAGCTTGGAGGATTCCGAGGACCCGTGACGCCTAACGCGTGACGTCTTCGATCAGCTCACGCCGCAGCAGTTTCCCCAGGCTCGTTCGCGGAATCCGTTCCACGCGATGCACGCCGCGCATCCGCTCGAACGGGAGGACACGGGCATTGAAGCGCTCGGCGAGATCGCCCGGATCGCCGGCGACGGCCAGATGGATGACGTGCCCCAGCCGCGCGTCGGGAAGGGCGACGACGGCCGCGTCGACCGCGCCGCGGACTCCATCGAGAATGTGGTCGAGCCGTTTCAGATCGACCGATTCGCCACCGACCTTCACGAAATCGCCGCGGCGGCCGAGGACTCGCAACCTCCGTCCCTCGACCACGCCGAGGTCGTCGGAGATGAACCAGCCGCCGACCTTCGGATCGACCAGCCCTGCCTCCGTCGCGTAGCCGGTGAAGAGCGAGGCGCCACGCAACGCGAGCCGGCCGTCGGACTCGGACCGCGCCTCGAGGTGCGAGAGCAGCACGTCCGACACGGCGACCGTCGAGCCGCATTCGCTCATGCCGTAGGTGGCCAGCACCGGCCAGCCGTTCGAACGGGCCCGCTCCTGCAACTCGGACTCGAAGACGCCACCACCGACGAGGATCGCGCGCAGCCGCGACGCGGGTCTGACTCCGAGGCGGAGCAGATCATGCACCTGCGCCGGGACGAGCGATGCCAGCGTCGCCTCCGACGCCGCGAACGCCAGGGGATCCCAATCCAGCGCAATGACGCGCGATCCCGTGAGATGCGCGCGCGCCAGAATTCCCAGTCCGCCGACGTGGAACTCCGGGAGCACGCGGCACCAGACATCGCCCGCTCGCGCTTCGAGCCATTCGTTCACCGCTGCCGCCGAAGCGAGCACTGCCGCTTTCGAGAGCGCCACGAGCTTGATGGAGCCCGACGTCCCCGACGTGGCGACGAGAATGTGCGCGCGCAGCGGCGGAACCATCCGCTCCAGCCGTGCCCGTTCTTCCGCCGGCAGGCGCGGGTTGAGCAGCAGATGGGTCTCCGCGCTGGAGAAGTCGATCACGCCAGCCGCTTCCATGGGAGACGCTCGAGCAGATCGTCGAATCCGATTCCCGTGCCGCCTGGCGGCAGAAGGGAGGGACCGTCGCTTCGGATCCGCTCGATGAACGCGTCGGCCTCGTACAGCACGTGCGTGAAGAGGCCGCAGACGAACTTCGTCGTGCGTGCCGCGACCGCCGCGGCGTGAAACTGGCCGACCGGATGGTCCATGTACGAGGTCACGACGATCTCGCGCGCGTCGTCCGGCGCTGTTTCGATGGCCGGCTTCACCACGAGGACGTCGGCGGCCGACCGAGGCGGCACGCCGCCGGACTCCGAAAGGCGGTCGAGGGCCAGGCGGAG
>DATFUW010000161.1:0-2540 GCA_035260605.1 Thermoanaerobaculia bacterium
GACGATCACGCCCGGTCAGAAGGTCACGTTCTTCGACGTGATCGAGGACGCCAGCGGCAAGATCGTGGAAATCGACGAGGAACCGACGACCATGGACGCCAACGGAAACGACGCGTACGCCCAGAAGTCGCTGCTTCTCGACCCCGGGACCTACACGGCCACCTTCGGCCTCGCCGCGGATGGACACATCCTCTCCGCGACGCGCACCGAAATGAAGATCGAAGGGCTCGATCCGGCTGCGGCCGCGGTCTCTCCGCTGATCCTCTCCAACAACATCTATCCACTGAAGACGACGTGGCGGGCGACTGATCCGTTCACCTTCGGCGGACTCAAAGTCATTCCCAAGGGCGACGCGGTCTTTACGCCGAAGGGCGACCTCTGGTACTTCGTCGAGCTGCGCAATCCGGGCGTCGACGGAGGCGTGCCGAAGGTGCAGGTGAAGATCGACATCCAGGGGAAGACGGCGAAGGGGCCGGTGGAGATGAAGCTTCCCATGGCCCCCGCCGAGGCCGCGCCGCTGAGCGGAGAGAAGAACCGGTATGCACTCGGACTGGCAATCCCGCTCGAGACTTTCGTTCCGGGCGATTACACGATCAAGGTGCACGTGGTCGACTCCGTGCTCGGAAAGAATTACGACCTGGAAAGACAATTCCACGTGCACGGGTTGTAGACTCGCGGTTTGACGGCTCGTTCCTCTCGCGTCCTCGCGGCCCTGACCGCGATCCTCCTCGTCGCCGGCTGCCGCCATGAGAAGGCGGCGGCCGTCGATCGCTTCCCCAACGCGCCCGTCATCCTGATCTCCATCGACACGTTCCGCGCCGATCATCTCTCGATTTACGGGGCGAAACTCGTCGACACTCCGGCCATCGATCGCCTGGCGCACGACGGCATCGTCTTCGAGAACGCCTACTCGCACGTCCCGCTGACGTTCCCCTCGCATGCCACGATGATGACCGGAGAGCTCCCCTACCAGAACGGCGTGCGCAGCAACATCGGCTATCACCTCGATGCCAAAGCCCAGGCGAGCCTTCCCGGTCTCCTTGCGGAAAAGGGATACGCGACCGGCGGCGCGGTTTCCGCGTACGTCCTGCGCGGCGACACGGGGATGGGATCGCTCTTTCAGTTCTACGACGATTCGATGGAAGTGTGGGACTCGGCGACGCTCGGTGCGTTGCAGCGGCGCGGCGACGACACCGTCAAGGCGGCGCTCGGATGGGTCGACCGCGTGCGCGCGCAGCCGTTTTTCCTCTTCCTGCATCTGTTCGAGCCGCACTCGCCGTACGAGCCGGTGGAGCCGTTCAAGTCGAGGTACGCAAATCCGTACGACGGCGAGATCGCCACGGTCGACGCCATCGTCGGCCGCTTCTTTGCCGATCTCCAGAAACGCGGGCTCTACGACCGCTCGCTGATCATGCTCGTCGGCGATCACGGCGAGGGGCTCGGGCAGCACGGCGAGGCGGAGCACGGCGTTCTGCTCTACCGCGAGGATCTGCACGTCCCGATGATCGTCAAGCTCCCCGGCGAGAAGATGGCCGGACGCCGGGTGGCGGCCCCCGCGGAGCTGGTCGATCTCCTCCCGACGATCTGCAAGGCCGTCGGAGCACGCGTCCCTTCCGGACTTCCCGGCATGTCGCTGATCGACCTCGCCGAGGGGAAAGGCGGCGCGGACCGCAGCGTCTACAGCGAGACGATGTATCCCCGCCTCCACCTCGGCTGGAGCCAGTTACGGTCGCTCACCGACGACCGCGACCACTACATCGAGAGCCCGAAGCCCGAGCTGTACGACATCGTCGCCGACCCGGCCGAAGAGCACAACCTGCGGGACGCGCACCGGCGTGAATCGCGCGCCTTCGGCGACGAACTCTCCTCGATTCCGCTCAACCTGCAGGCGCAGAGCAAGGCCTCTCCCGAGGAGATGGCCCGCCTCGCGGCGCTCGGATATCTGACCGGCGCGTCCAGCAGCGGGACAGGCCCGCTCCGAAATCCGCGCGACAACATCCAGGTCCTCAAACAGATCCAGGAGACGTTCGCTCTCAACCAGCAGGGGAAGTACACGGAGAGCATCGCACTCTGTGAGCAGATCCTGAAAAACGATCCCGATCTGGTCGACGTCTACACGCAGATGGCCGGCGACCTCCGCCGCATCGGAAAGCTGAAGGAAGCGCTCGAGGCGTATCACGAGGCCATCCGCCGCTCGCCGCAGCTCGTCGATTCCGTGGCCATCGAGATCGCCAAGCTGGAGCTCGATCTCGGCGATCTGAAGGCCGCGGAGCTGAACGCCCGTCAGGCGATGAAGCTCGATCCCGAGGACGCGCACCTGATTCTCGCCGGGATCGCCGAGTCTCGCTCTGACTGGAGCACGGCGGAACGCGAGGCGCGGCTGGGACTCGGTCCCGCCGACCGCCAGCGCATCCCTGCACTGATCATGCTGGCGCGGATGCTGACGCACGAGGGAAAGCTCGACGAGGCGCTGGCCACGGCGAACCGGGCGGCCGAGCGCGTGGCAACGGAGGGGGCACATCCCGTCCCAACACTCTCTT